>JBCCBF010000144.1:0-6922 GCA_039814445.1 Pseudomonadota bacterium | reverse complement strand
GGGCCACTTCCCAGCTCCGGTCTGGGTTTTGGTGCCGCTCTAGGCGTTCGCTCAGATCATTGGCATCCTGCCCTTTGCTGCCGATTGACCGCCAGCTTGGCGAGTTTTCCGCGAGTTCATTAAAGGTGGTGCCGATCCGCCAGCGTGTGCGTAGCTCTGGGAACAATTTAACTGCCCGGCGGTTCCACACCATCAGCCGGTCGGCCTCATCAAACAGGGCCACGGCGGCGGGCATGTTTTCAATCGCGGAGCGCGTGGTGGCTTCCAATCGTGACACCCGGGATTGCAGCGCCGCGCGGCTATTTGCGTCGATGAAAGATTGGCGCATGCTGCGGCTAGAGCTATTGCCGAAGAACAGCAAGGCGACGGTGAACAGGGCAAGCATTAACCCCATGCTGAATTCAGTGGGGGTGGTGGCGGTCCCAAACGCCATCAAGGTTAGGGTCAATTGAGCCGTGAGCGCCCAGGCATAGAGGCTGGGCAGATAGGCACTGGTAATACCCACTGCCGCCGCTGAAAACCCACCGATAATAAACACCAGCAACATCCGCCCGGGCAGCGCCAGGGTTGGCATCAGCAATAGCACCACAGCAGCCCAAACAAGCCCGCCAGCCAGGGGGCCGAGGAAGGCTTGCCGGCGCCAAATGGGCAGATCATCGGGGGAAATACCTTGTTCCCGGTACAGCAGGTAATGATGGGCACGGTAGCCAACCATGGCTGTGTGCATGCACAACCAGCCGATCAGCAAGGCACTCTCGAAATACGTCCAGAAAACCGTGACCAGGATCAAGGCACCCACCGTCATGCCGGCGAGGACAATCGGCAAGTTCCGATAATAGGTTTGCAGCTGCCATTCGCTGAGACGTTCTTCGGCGGAATTATGCTGCGCATCATAAGTGCGCGCCGTATCCGCGATGTTGATGAATGAGCTCATGGTGCCAATGATCTGGCGCGTGGTTTAAACACCGCCAGCCGGTTTCGTCAAAAAAGGCAAAAACACAAAGGATTTGTATGGCATGTTGAGGCCAAACAACCAAGTCTTTCCGGCAGTTTATCGCCGGGTACCAGTCACGAGCGTGCGGTTGTTCCTAGCGGCTTTCACGCCACCATCCCGCCAGCAAAAGGATCAGCGCTAGCCCCAACAGGGCCAAGGCAGGCAGCAAGGGGGCATCGGTGACGGCAATGACCCGGTAATTATTGTTATCACGAAGCCCCAACCAGGAGCCGCCGGCGTAATTATCCCCAAAGCTGATATGACGCAGGACGGGTTCTGGGGTGTCTTCTAGGCGCAGGCTGCTGCCACCGGTGGCCGCCATGATCGCTTCAAGCTTACTGGTGTCAGCGCGTAAATCGGCTAATTCCTTCGGGTTGATGCGCCCTGCCAGGGCCACCGCGGTTAAATCACCCGAGGTGGTCCGGTACAGCCCGGGGGCATCAGCGGTCATGCTGGCCCGTGCCATGCCATCATCAAAGACGGTGAGGGATAATTGCTCCCTGGTACCATTGGGGCGTTCCACGGTAGCCGATAGATCCTGGGGGTTCAGGCTGCGGCGTTCGATCAGCAGTTGGTTATCCTGAACTGTCGCGGTGAGGGTTTCTTCCTCTAACGCCGGTTCCTTCATCAACCAATGGGCCACCCGGCGCAGTAACTCGGCTTGGGGGCCACCGCCTTCAAAGCCTCGGTCCCAGAGCCAGACATGATCGCTAAGCATCTGTGCGACCCGGCCTTCGCCAACCCGGTTCATGACCAGCAGGGGGGAGCCACGCTCATCGGTCATCAGAACCTGACCATTGGTGGCGGTGCTATCGATCATCCGGAACCACCGACCCCAGCGACCATCACTCAGGCCCATATCCTGACCCAGGCGGGTCGTGACCGGGTGCTGTTCGCCCAATTCACTGACCTGGGGGCGGAATGGTGTCATGGTCACATCACCATTGGGCCGGGCGGGCAAAACATTACCCAAAGGCGAGCGGTGGAGTGACAGAGGCGTGGCCGCGCTGGGGCCTTCAGCGCTCAATAATGCGCCGCCATTGCGTACGTAATTGGCAATGTTTTCCAGATAGATATGCGGGAGCACCCCGCGCCGCTGATAGCGGTCAAAGATCACCAGATCAAATTCTTCAAGCTTGATTTCAAAAAGCTCCCGGATCGGAAACGCGATCAATGATAGCTCGCGGATCGGGGGTGCCATCTTGCTTTTCCGGCGGGCGCAGAATGGTGAAATGCACCAAATCCACCGCTGGGTCAGCCTTGAGCAAATTGCGCCAGGTCCGTTCACCGGGATGGGGCTCGCCGGACACCAGCAGCACGCGCAGGCGCTCACGCACGCCATTGACCACGATCACCGCGCTGTTGTTTTGCGTGCTGATCTCACCGGGCCGATCCTCCACGGACAGCTCCACCACATTGGGTCCCGCATGGTCCAAGGTGAAGGCCAGGTCCTGTTCCACGCCGGTCTGCACGGTAAAGCTGATTGGCTCGTCATCATTCTTTTGGGCGGTGACCCGAACTGGTTGTTGATCTCGCGCATCAAAGGGTAGGTCTTCAACCTTCACGGTCACGGTCACCTGCCGTTCCACCAACCCAAAGCTGGGGGCGGAGACAATGGTCAGGCGGCGATCGATTTCCGTCGCCTCACCGGTCAGCAACGTATGGATTGGCCCAAGGTTTTGCCAGGCCTCCACATCCGTGGGCACATCGTGGACTTGCCCATCGGTCAGCAACAAAATGCCGGCAATACGCTGCCTTGGCAGATCGCTAAGCGCTTGTTCAATCGCCCCGAATAATTGGGTTTCATCCACCCGGTTGGCGCGACCCGCCACGGGTACCGTGATCTCACGCAGCTCAAGCCCATCAAGATTGCCCACGGTATCGCGCAAATGATCGCGGGCCATCTCCAGCTGTTCTTGGCGCAGGGCGCGATCCTGACTGGGGCTATCATCATAGACCAACAGGGCAATATCGGGGATCGGTGCCCGTTGCTCATTGACCAAGGATGGGTTGGCCAGTGCCGTGACCAATAAGCTCATCAACGCAAAGCGCCATAAGGTACCGCGCATACGGCCCACCAGGCCGATGATCGTCAGCACCATAATGATCGCGGCTAGGGTCGCCAGCACCCATAGCGGCACGGTGGGCGACCAGGCAATGGCCGTGGCAGCCTCAGCGATCATGACGGTGTCGGGGCTTGCACTGGTCATTGGCCAAGCCGCTCTAAAATATAGGGCACATGGACCTGGTCGGCCTTGTAGTTACCGGTGAGCGCATACATCACCAAATTAACGCCAAAGCGATAGGCCAATTCACGTTGCCGCTCACCGCCTGGGACCACCGGCAGCATGGGGCGATTATCCGCACCCACCGCCCAGGCAGAGGCCCAATCATGGGCACCGATCACCACAGAGGCGACCCCGTCATTCCGCCGCTCATCGGTTTGCTCTACCCACACCTCACCACCGGCATAGCGGCCGGGGAAGATTTGCAGCAGGTAGAACGCCCGGGTCAGGACGTGTTCGGGGCCAATGGGCTGTAAGGGCGGCATGTCCAGATCACGGGTGATCTGACGCAAGCGCTGAACGCCAGGGCCGGCTTGCTCAAGCCCGCCATCGATCTTGTCCCGCGTGTCAAAAATGATCATCCCGCCATGGCGCATATATTCATTGAGCCGCTCCACCGTCTCGGCGGCTAAATCCGGTTGCCGCTGGGTGATTGGCCAATAGAGTAACGGCACTAGGGCCAAATCATCGGTGGTGATATTCACGCCTACGGCACCATCGACCTCGGCTGCGGTGCGTCGGCGTAAGACGGCGGCTAACCCTTCAAGCCCAGCCTCGCTGATATCATCCACCCCGGCGTCACCGGTCAGCACATAGCCCAAATAGGTCCCGGCCGTAAGCTGCATGGCGCGGTTTTCGTCCAGGGTCTGGCTGCCCTGAGCCCAGGCTTGGGTAGGCTGGAGCATCATGATAACCGCGGCACCCAGGGCCAGTAGCCCCATGGCCGGGCCGGTTGCCATGGCGTCAAGTTTTGGTAAGCGGTTCATAAAATTATTCGTCAAGCCGCCGCTTAGCCATTGGGCCAGTACCCAATCAATAAGCCCTAGAATAAGGGCAGCCAAGAGCAACCACGGTAAGAGTGATGTTTGCGGCGTGGCGGCGAGTGGTGCCGCGCGCATGCCAGCGGGGGGATCAATCAGGGGCAATAATTCAGGTATCTGCGCCGATAGGTTCAGCGCCCGGCGGGTCCCCGCATCGCCGTATAAGCCCGGCGGGTGTTCAGGGCCAATCTGGGTGTTATCCACCGCAAGCAAGGGCAGGGGTTGGACCATGGGGCCGGGTTCGATCGCATCCCCGAAACCATCGAGAACACTGATCGGTGGCAGGTTAAGCGGCGCATCGGCATCGGCTGTTTCACCCGGTGCTACGCCCACGCTTAATGGCATTAACCGTTCAAGCATCTGCACGAACAAGCCGCTGAGTGCCAAGTTTGACCAGCTAGGGCTGGCCGTGGTGTGGAACAGCACCAAATAGCCTTGGCCGCGCTGTTCGCCGGTGACAAGCGGGGTGCCGTCATTCAGCCGGGCCCAGCTGCGCTCATTCAAATCCAAGGTTGGTTCGGCCAAAAGCTGGCGTTCGATGGTCACATCACCGGGCACGGTCAGCCCAGCAAAGGGGCTGTTTTCAGGGAAATCAGCCAAAGGCACGGGTTCGGTCCAGGACAAGGCACCGCCCAATGACCGGTCCCCCTGGCGCAAGCGCACCGGCAACAGGCTATCGCCCCCATTGGCCAGCTGGGGGCCGGCAAAGCGGATAAGCAACCCGCCCGCGCGCACCCATTGATCAAGCCGTTCAATAGAGGCCGGCGCCAGGGTGCCAATATCGGCCATCACCATCACCGCCAGCGATTGGGTCAACAGGGCGTCTAAATCCCCCTGGCGCAATTCGGCAAAGGGGGCGAAGGCCTGGCGCAGGTAATGGAGCTGGTCCAAAAGGGGTTGGCTGTCATTGTTGCTACCACCGGCGATCAAACCCACGGGGCGCTGGACGAACCGGTCATCGAGAATAACCCGTGAGGCCGCATGATCATTCCCCAGTAACCGAATTTGCCGGATGTCACTGCGCAGCTCATCGGGAATATCAAGGGTGACGGCCAAATCCCGCGTGCCAGCTTCCAGCGTTACCGTTTGATCACCGAGCAGCCGGTCACTACCGCCAAGGGTCTGCACCCGCACCGGCTGATCCACATCATCTAGGGCGCGTTCGAGCACCACGCTGCTGCCCATCTCCCCCGCCAGGCGATTATCCCGGTTTGGTGGACGAATGATGATCGGTAGGGCGCGGGTGCTGCCACGCAGCATGATCACATCGCCCGCATTTGCCAACTGCCGCAGGGCTGTTTGCTCATCAGGGGTGATACGCTCCAACCCATCGGTTAACCAATAGACCGTGGGCGGGAACCCGCCTTGGTTGTTTTGGGCAAGCCAGTCAGTCAGCGCGGTAACAGCGGTGGGCAAGTCGTCACGCCAGGGCTGTGGGGCCAGACCAGCAAGCCGTTTGCGCGCCTCATTGGCCGTGTAGGGACCTTGCACCTGGACCGGATCACCATTGGCCGGTGCAGCGGTTTCCACCAAGATGACATCACGGTCATCAATGCCGCTGCGGTTCAACAGGGCGTCGATTTTTGTGATCCGAGCATTCCAGGCGGTGGCGGCGGCCCAGCCATTATCCACCACCATGACAATCGGTCCAGAGCCGGGCAGGGGCGCGCGGGGGTTCAAGGTAGGCCCTGAAGCCGCAATGATCAGCAGTGCCGCCAAGGCCATGCGCAACAACAAGATCCACCACGGTAGCCGCGCGGGGGTTTGTTCGGTGACCTCTAAGTCACGTAAGAGTAACAGGTTCGGGAAGCTGATCAGGCTCGGGCGGGGCGGGAGCAACCGCAACAGCCAGAACAAGGCAGGCAAGGCGACCAAAGCCGCCAAGGCCCACGGGGTCGCAAACCCCAAGCTACCACCGAACAAGCTGAGCATTAGGCGAGCCCTCGCTCATGGCTTAAGGCGGTATACAGCGCCATCAAGCAACTTTCGGGGGATTGGTCGGTGCGGTGGGTGGTCAGCCCCCAGCCCGCATTGCGCACCAGGGTGCTTAACCCAGCCCGGTGGGCCTCCATGCGCTCTCGATAGACCTCGCGCACCGTTTCAATCCGTGGGATGATTAACCGATCATTGCTTTCCAGATCCCGGAACCGGGTGCGGCCTTTATAGGGTAGGTTGTCTTCCGCCGGGTCTGTCACCTGCACCAAATGCCCGCGCACACCGCTATTGACCAGGGGCGCTATCGCTGCCTGTATATCCTCAAGCGGTGAGATAAAGTCACCAAACCAGATCACCTGCGCATGACGCGGCAGTGGGTGGCTTGGGGGCAAATTGCCATAGGGGTTGTTGGCGGTGCGGTCTGGGTCCTCATGGCCATCAGCCGGGATCAATGAGTTTGACAACTGCAACAGCCCAGCCCGGCCCGCCATGGGCTTGGTCCGGTCAAAGCGGCTCATCAGGGCGATGCGTTCATCCTGCCGGATTAACAGGCAAGATGTGGCCAGCAGCAAAAGCATAGAGCGCGTGCGTTTGGTAGGTAAATTCTTAGACGAACGGAACACCATTGAGGCTGAGCGATCAGCCCATAAATACGCCGTTTGCGCGGCTTCCCATTCAGCATCGCGCACATAAAGCCGGTCACTTTTCGCCGATTGCCGCCAGTCAATCTGTTGGCGACCATCATGGGTTTGGTAATCCCGGAATTGCCAAAAGGTTTCACCACTGCCGGCGCGGCGGCGGCCATGTAAACCCTGGCGTACTGTCTCAGCGATCCGTTGGGCATCAAGCATAAGGGGCGGCAGGGTGTCAGCTTTGGCCGCGGCGCG
>JBCCBF010000290.1:0-3745 GCA_039814445.1 Pseudomonadota bacterium | reverse complement strand
CCTTGGAGAAATCCGAGGATGAATTGGCCAATATCGGCAAAATCGTGGTCGCGTCACTCAAAGGCATGATGTCCGCAACCTTGGGCGCCAAGCTTGAGGGTGATTGGTCGAACGTGATCTCGACCAAGCCCACAAACTCCTCCTCACCGTTCCTCTCGATCCTGGATGAGGTTGGCTACTATACCGTGCCAGGCATGGCGGTGATGGCGGCTCAGGCACGCTCCTTGGGCTTTAGCATGGTGTTCGCCGCTCAGGATGTGAGCGCGATGAAGAAACGCTCTGAGAAAGAAGCGGAATCAATCATTGCGAACTGCAACATCAAGAGCTTCATGAAAATTGAAGACCCGGAGCATACAAACAAATTGTTTGATGCCACCGCCGGTACCTTCTTCGCGGCCGAGGTGTCGGGTTTCACCATGGATCCAAACTCGACCTTTAACAATTATAACGACATCCGTAATGCGTCGGTTCGTGAACGTCGGCGCTCGGAATTTATTGATCTACGTTTCCAAGCCTCGGGTGAAAGCCACACCTTCTTTGGCGGTAAAATGGTGCGGGTCAAAATGTATTACGCTAACCCGCCCACGGCCAATCGCTTGCGATACAACCGGTTCCTACCGGTACGCTTCCCAGATCCGGCCATGACCGGTGCTGGTAATGTGGAGCCGGTATTAGAACGCTTACGGGATCCGCAATGGACCGCCGCTGGCGCGGCTCAGGAAAGCCCAGCCCTGGATGATCATTTGGGGCAAGCGGTGCAAGCCATGGTGGCCGCGGGCAACCATAACGCCTCACCCTTTGTCGCTGCCACCACCGCGATTGGCGCGGTCGCCTACGGCATGGAAGACACCAATGTGGCCGTTGAGGGTGGCGCTGATAGCCGAGAGCCTGCCATCAGCGCTGATGGTGGTGATGGTGACAACAGCCGCCGTGATGCACCTGTGGCGTTCATGCCCGCGCAGAAAGATAACGCGCCAGCCGCCCAGATGCCGACTATGCCCAGCATGGGTACGGCCGGGGCTGATGACCTCAGTGAACTATGCAGTAAAATCTGGGGGTCGGAGGCTGAGAGTGTCTTGGATGGCTTACGAGCGGTTCAAACGGCCTGGGTTGATGATGATATCGGCGTGCAAGAGGCCCTGGATGCCCTGGAAGACGCCGCCACGGCCGCCCTCGATTATCCGAGTGATGATATGCCTGTGCTGCCCAAGCGCGATGATGTGCCCGAGCAGATCCGCAGCCTTGTCGCCGCTTTGGAGAAAGAGAAATCAGCTGAGATGGCCTCTGCCTAAGTGGCATAAGCCGCGCGTAATTGCCGCTTAAGACACAAGCTGTATGAGACGGCTTTTACCAGCGCTTGTATGGACGCTGGTCATTCCCGTCATTCCCCATCGCAAGGCCTCCTAGGCGGAAAGCTGACAGGCCCTCGCGCCGATCAACAGGTCGTCACAGCAGGCCAACACGAGTAGGTCGGTCAAGGGCATCGCAAACCGTGACCACAGGCATGGGCATGGGCAAGATGCCTCCACCTCTCACGAACAGAACAGAACACCCCACTACCCGGCTGTTTCAGCCCAGTGCTTTTGTTGGCATTCATAAGTTGAAGCCCAGTGTGAACACACAAGACAGTATCAATATATCAAGTGGCAAGCCGGCATCTGGCACACACAAACAATGCTAGCAATCGCTAGAGAGCCGTGAAAGGCCAGGCTTACAGCACCTCACCGACTTACTTGAGATACAGCCTCGACAAGCAAAACGCTTATATGAGGGAGCCTTATAGAGAAAGTATGCAACGTCAGGCGTGACAGACGATGCAAGTGCCATGTCCAGCAATCGCAACTGGCAAAGGATAGGGATACGGCTATTTCGGTCGCGGCTTGCGCGCAGGTCTTGATTTCACTTTTTGGGCATCGCGCCGACCCGCTAGGCGGCTGACAATATGATCGGTTTTCCAGTCAGCAGTCGCGCGGTTGGCTTGGTTCACCAGGCCTGGCTTGCCGGCCATCCGGGATCGTGCTGGGCGATCCGGCCCCTTATTGATCTCGCTATAGCCTTTGTTACTACTGCCGCTATTTTTGCTGTCGCCCCAATGCATGCGGCGCCGAGCCACCCCAGCAGGGCGATCATAGCTGACGGGTCGATCAACGATCTTATCGTCAAATTCGCGGTTCCTCTCACGCGAACGCCAGGCCAAAAAGCCACCGCCCAACACGAGGAAGAAAATGAGGGCGGTGACCGCGCCAATGAATGCCGCTTCGAAAAACATATGATCAGTATAGCAAGTGTTCCCTAAGGAAGCGAATGCCAGCTCACCATGAAAACACCAAGCCTTGTTCAACACCAAGTCTGGCTCACCGACAGCTCTCGTTCACCGCCACGCCTTGGCCCGTCATGCTGGTGCTTTGTTCACTCGCCGCCGAACACCCAAAAAAATACGGGCCCCGTAAGGGCCCGTATTATTCATGTCGGTTACCAAGACCAGGCGGCTATTAGCCTCTGGAGATGGCGGCCATTGGATCGGCGCCGCGATCACTGGTGTTCCCTGATGGGCTTCCCAAGCTATCGCTGCCAGAGGCGGCGCCGGCGATACCGCCGATGGCACCGGCATTAACGATGGCCATGGCACCGGAGCGGAACTCGTCCTCACCTTGCTGACCACTACCGGCACCAATCCAGCGTAACACGCGGTCTGGAACCTGGTGGATCAAGCCGAATGCTTTGTATGAGATGGTGATCATCACAAAGGCCATCAGGGCAATCATCATGATCTGGCTCATCACATCCACAGCGTTACCGGAATTACGACCCAGTTCGAAGGTGGTGGAAATACTCACCCCGATGAATGGCACCATAATATAGATCAGCATCATACCGGCAATCAGTCCAATCAGCATCAAGGCTGGTCGCAACATCAAGCTCAGCGCCAGCATATAGCCTTGCTGACCCGCGGGTCCCATGATCCCTTCACCATCCATACGCATATGTGCAAGTGCCCATAATGGTGCGGCGATAATGGCTTCCATCACCAGGATGAACCAACCCACAAGACCGCCAATCCATAGCAACCAAGGTAGGAATGGGAACAGATAGCCCATCAAGAAGCCTGGGATGAGCATCAACTGCCCAACCTGAGCTAGTAAGCGTCGGCTACCACTGGAGATCTTCGCAATACCAGAGGCCATCTGAGAGACAATCGCGCTCTGAGAGAAGTCATCCGAGGTCAAGGTAGCCAAAGCCACATTGTCACCCCAGCTAACCTCACCATCATCAAGCGCAAACATGATCGCCAAACCAGTGGACCACAAGGCACGCCCCAAAGAGATGATTGAGGCAATTGGGTTGGCTGCATCAGCATTTGGCGTCAACCCACCAGCCTCGACCAAGAAGTTCAACCCATCAGCCGTGGCTTGCCCAAACTCATCCTCTAGGCCCATAACACCGGCCCCGAAGAAGATGGCAGAACCCACCGCGTTTTTCGCAGCTGTCCAACCACTGGTGTTGGGATTACCATCGAACATGGACGCCCCAATATTACCAAGGGAGACCAAGGCCAAAGTCATGACACGGCCCGCTTCGCCCCCTTGACTGTCAGAGTCTGGGGATGGGTTGTCACCAAAAGCACCAGTGATCATGGCAAGCTCAGCGTTACGACGCTCCTGCATCGCATCATCACCATTCTCGATATCCAGGCGCGTGCGCGTTTCAACCGCTTCCATGAAATAGGTCGCAATTGTTTGTTGTG
>JBCCBF010000128.1:0-7345 GCA_039814445.1 Pseudomonadota bacterium | reverse complement strand
GTGGCGGTGACCAGGGTGGTTGATGACGCCTGACGCCGGCAAGCCCCCGCCCTTTCCTCCGCCCCTCCCCCGCTAGGGCGCCATGCCTCGCTGATACTATCGGGTGGCTATGGGTGGTTAATATGGCGGATCATTGATGACTTATGGTTGTCAAACGCCCATGGCCATATCATTTTACGATAGAGTATAATCTATCAGCCTTGAGGTGACCTGATGACCGCTTCGGTCGAGATGTACGTGAAAATGACCTGCCCCTTCTGCCACCGCGCCATTGCGTTGTTAGACAAGAAGGGTGTGCCGTTCGAGAAAACCGACATTATGCTTAAGCCTGCCAAGCGGGCAGAGATGATCGATCGCGCTGATGGGCGTTCCACGGTGCCGCAAATCTTCATCAACGGTGAGGGCATCGGTGGCTGTGATGATATGTATGCCCTGGATGAGGCGGGCAAACTAGACGCTATGCTGGGTCTCACCACCGAATAACCGTAGATAATAGCCGACCGCATCATGGGGATGCATTCTGGTCCTCACCCGGTATCGGTGGATTATCCGGTGGATCATCACGAGGGAGATGGCATGACTGGCGCGTCGCTTATCCAGGTGGCTTGCGTTCAAATGACCGCGACCCCCGACTTGCAGGATAATTTGGCAAAGGCCGAACGGTTGATCAGGCGGGCCGCTGAAACCTTGCCGCCTGATGGTCTTCGGCTTATCGCCACGCCAGAGATGACATCGGGCATCATGGCAGGCCGTGAGGCGATGCAGGCCGCTGCCTTCACTCAGGGTGATCACCCGGCGATCCCGTTTTTTGCTGACTTGGCCGCGGCTTTGTCATGCTGGCTATTGATTGGATCCTTGGCGATCAAACCTGAGCCCCACGACCCTGATCAACGCCTGTTCAACCGCACCATATTGTTCGCGCCCACAGGCGTGGTGATGGCGCAGTATGACAAGATGCATATGTTCGATGTGCACGTGGCGGGTGATCAAACCTACCGTGAAAGCCATGCTTATCGTCCTGGTACTAAACCCGTTATTGCCCCGCTGAGCGCGACCTTGAGCGCCGCTGAGAGCAATTTTGGGGAACCCAGTCCGAGCAAGTCAGGTATCTGTTTGGGTCTGACCATTTGCTATGATCTGCGTTTTCCGCCGCTTTATCGTAGCTTGGCCCAGGCCGGGGCCCATATCATGATGGTGCCATCAAGCTTTACCGTGCCCACGGGCAAGGCGCATTGGTCAGTCTTACTACGCGCCCGGGCGATTGAAACCGGCGCCTATGTGGTGGCCCCAGCCCAGACCGGGGAGCATTACCCGGGCCGTAAGACCTATGGCCATTCGCTGATTATAAACCCCTGGGGTGAGGTCATGGCGGATGCTGGCACTGAACCAGGGGTGATTACCGCGACCCTCGATATGGCCCAGGTGGCCGAGGCCCGTCAGGCGATCCCGGCTTGGCAGCAGGACTGATCAATCGGTGATCTCGCTCAATAACCCGTCCACAAACAACGTCATCCGCGAATGACGCTCCGTGGCGATGGTCTTGCCCGTCGTGGTTTGAAAACCATCAGCCAGGCCGTTGAGCTTGGCTTTGAAATGATCCAACGCATAACGTTTATCATCCAGGCGGCGGCGTTCAGCCTTGGGGTCATCGGGATGGTACAGGGCGCTGTTCATGCGGCCACCCACATAAAAACACCGGGCAATGCCGATGGCCCCGATAGCATCAAGCCGGTCCGCATCTTGTAGGATTTTGGCCTCCAGGCTTTGTGGCTTGATCATCGCACTAAAGCTATGGGCTTCGATGATATGGGCGATGGCATCGCAATCATCAGCATCCCAGCCTTCGGCGGCCACCATGTCCCGTGCCTTTTTGGCGGAGAGGCGTGAGGCGTTGCGACGGTCTGGGGAATCCTTTTCCACGGCTACACAATCGTGAAGGATAGTGGCGGCGGTCAGGAGGCGCTGGTCACCCCCCTCCACAGCTTGGAGCCGGGTCACGTTGCGCCATACCCGCATCAGATGGCTGATGTCATGGGCGCCATCCTCGGTGGTGTTCATGACCGAGGGCAATAGCTTACGCGCCAAATCCTGATGTGGGCTAAAGTCTTTGGCCAAGACACTCGGTGTCAATCCAGGGATCATGCCGGTGATCATGATTGGGTGTTCCGTTCCAAGTCATATGGTTTCGGGGTGTCCCGTGCCACCAGGGTGGCCAGGGTGCGAAACCGCCTGCCTACCACGTCAGTATAACTGTCTACGTCGCCAGTCCAAGCTAAAGGACGTCCAACCCAGCCACGACAGGCAAGCGGTACGGGGATTCCCGCGCCGCGCGGCCATGAACGGCCAAGATTTGCGAGCCATACGGGAACCACCAACATATCAGGTCTTTTTGCCACCAAATGGCCTAAGCCTTTCTTAACGGTGCCGAAAACTTCTGGTTCGCCGCGGGTGCCTTCGGGGAAGAATACCAAGACCGACCCTTGGTTTAGGGCTGTAATAGCCGGGGCCAGGGGATCACTATCGGGTCCATCCCGGTGGCGTGTGATGGGAATACCGCCGAGCATGCCTAGGACCAGGATTTTGCCCCACCAGCTATTGGCAAAGTAATCCCCAGCCACAATCGGACGTACCCGTAAAATCGCGCGCCAGGGCAGGTTTGCGATCAGCACAAGGGCATCCAGATGACTGTTGTGATTGGCAATGACGATGGCCGAACGCTTCCCCCGCGGTAGGCGATGGCGGCCCTGGATGGCGCTGCCGGTCACCATGAACAAAGCCGGGCGCAGGATCATCACAATCACAAGGAGGCGGAGCCATCGCATCACGGGGGCCACCATCAGGAATAAAAGAAGTACCGGCTGATATGGAACATCAGCGGGGCGGTAAACACGGTGCTATCGAGCCGGTCTAGCAAGCCACCATGGCCGGGGAGTGCCGACCCGCTATCCTTGACGCCCAAATCACGTTTGACCGCTGAGATGGTGACATCGCCCAAAAACCCGGCCAGAGCCAGACCAGCCCCCAGCATGGCCGCACCAATACCGGTAAAGGGCGACATGAACGGGGCAATAATGAGAGCCAAGAACGCTGTACTCGCCAGCCCGCCGATAAATCCCTCCCAGGTTTTATTAGGGCTGACCGTGGGTATGATCTTGTTTTTGCCCAACAGCTTGCCCCAGCAATATTGGGCCACATCATTGCTGGCGGTCAGGATCAGTAGCAATAACAACAGGCCCAACCCTTCGCCTGGCTTTGCCACGTCGCCATAATACTGAATGGGTAGCACCAGCAGAAAAGCCGCATGGCCCAAGGCATAGACGGCCATCATCACCCCCCAATGGAGCGTGCCAAGCGATAGGATGAAACGGTCGGTATCGCCCGCTAACACCATGGCCACGGGCAGTATCATAAACAGGTAAACGGGTACCAAAATGATAAAGAAGCCGTACTGCATGGTCAGGATAAAGAACGCCTGCACCGGTAGGGCGAGATAGGCCAGCATCAGGGCCCAGCGATCCGCCGCCCGCAAGGGCATCAGCGTCGCATATTCGCGTAAGGCCAGATACGCAATCAGGGTTAACACCAGTACCCCGGCCCCGGGCGTGCCAAAGATCATCGGCGTCAGAAACCCAAAGATTAGCCACCAGCCTTTGATCCGGGCATTGAACTCACGGGCTTTCACCGCCTTGCCACCCTGGGCGCGTTTCTGCATCACCTGGCCCAAACCGGTGGCGAACAGCAAAACCCCCACACTGAGGCCGATGACCATCAGCAAGGTGGGCGGCGGCACGGCCATACCAATAGCGAGGATAAGGCGGAACATGGGGTCCATAAGATCCATAGGGTTGCTCCTTACCCCTTAACCAGGGTGATCATCAGCGGGGTTGTGCACGGTGGCGTGCGGTACGCTTGCGAGCAAGCGGTTTGTGATGGTCACCCCGTGCAACGCGATTAACAGGCCGAGATAGAGGGTAAGGCCGCTGCTGCCTACCCCCGCTATTACTAATACGGTTAACAGGCCAACCGCTGCGGCACGATCACTTTTGCCCAAGGGGCCATGATAAGCCCGCTGACCATGGCGGTAGAGCCGCAGCATCCCAGCCGCTTCAGCCACTATGCCGGTTGCGATGAAGCCAATGACTAGCCAGGGGTTCAGCCCAGCGACCACCGCAAGCGGTGCATACATGGCCAGATCCGCCAGCAAATCGGCGGCCTCGTTGAACACCATGCCCGTGGTGCTGCTGGTGCCGGTCTCCCGCGCAACCAGACCATCAAGGGCGTTAAGGGCCATCCGTATCAAAAGCATGGGCGGGTACAGTAACAAAGCCCAATGGGCACCCTGGGAAAGCCATAGGGCAGCCCCCGCCGCCGCCGATAACACTAAGGCGGCAGCGGTCAGGGCATTGGCGCTAATGCCAGCGCGTATACAGGCGTCCAGCACCGGTTTTAATAACCGTTGAAAGGCGGGTTTGATCTGATACAGGCTGGGCAAATTCGGCATGGCTCGGTGGTCTGTAGCGCTATGATTTATCGGGCTGGTTGCGACGTGCTGTGCGACCTGGTGTTGCGGAGTGATTGCTCACTCACACAAGAGTACCGCAGTTTATCATGAGGCAAAGCCCGGTCATGAGAGTATCACTCACAGGCCAAAGACGAGGGGTAATGCCAGACGCGCGGTAACGCCAAACAGGGGTGACGCCAGAAAAGGGCTGGGGTCATAAGCGAGGCCGGTTAAGGCCGGGCGAGGCTTAAGGCATGCCTGCCGGATCATGGGGGGCTGCGGCAAAAGCTGGGGCCTTGATGCGTTTGCTGTCTTGCCAAAAACTGCGCCCCATCGGCGACATCTCGCTTACGGCGCGGTCAAACGGTATCGCGGCCGGTGGCTCGATACCCATTTGTTCCGCGGCCTTTTGGGTCCAGGCTACTTGGCTCATGGGCTCGCCATCGGCCAGATTATCCAAGGTGGGGCCGCTGGGGTCGATCATCCTGAAAAGCGTGGCCCGGGCGATATCCTCCACATGCACGCGGTTAAACACATGGCCGGGTTTCTCCACCACACGCGCGGTGCCCTTGGCTAATTGCTCGATAATACTGCGCCCCGGGCCATAAATGCCCGCGATGCGAAAGCGGCTCAGGGTCACCCCGTGATCATGGGCCCATTGGGCCCATTCTTGCTCTATGGCCAGGCGGCGGATCCCACGGTCAGTACTGGGTTGGGGTACGGTCTGCTCATCAACCCATTGATCATCCATGGCCGGGCCATAAACAGAGGTCGCGGAATAATAACCGACCCAGCGCGGCTTAATCGCCGTTAGCAGTCTCCGATGCGCCGTGAGCACGGGGTCATGATCCGCTGTGCGCCCCGGACCGATGGTCGTCAGGATATGGCTAAACCCAGCCATATCCTCGCCATGAAGGGTGTCAAAATCGAAGGCTTCAATGCCGGCGTTTTGTAGTCTCTGGCGTGTGTCAGGGCCCCGGCTGGTGCCGCCAACCCGCCACCCGGCGGCAACCAAGCCCCGGGCCAGGTACTGTCCGGTATAGCCCAGGCCAAAGATAAACAGATCGCGTTGGGTTGGCGCCAGCTGATCCGCTAACGCCTGAAGCGGCGTATCCAGAAGGCGCGGGGCCAGCGCAAGGCTTGGGTCAGAGGGTATGGCAGGCATAAGGGCGAAGCTTCAGTCGTTAGCAGGCTTTATGGGCAAGGCCATCAATACAGGGATGAATGATGAATATGGCGTGATCGTGGGCTATGGCGAGCGTTGGCCGGCTGCGACCCGATCACGCGCCGCACCCTGATCCCCCATGGTCGCTGCCTGATCCGTGGCGCCAGCGCCAGTATTACCAGCAGCAGAAGCGCTACTACCAGCGGGGCGTGGGGTGGCGATCAGGGTGACCCGGGCGGTCATGGTTACATGGCTGGCCTCACCCTCCCGGCGCATGCCGCTATGGCCCCGGGGCAGGGCGGTGGCATCTCCCAGGATTTGGCTCAGCGGTATGTTTTGATAATCGATACCATGGGCAAAAGTGATCGAGGCAATCCGGTAGGTTTTGTCAGGAAAGGCCAGGTTCAGTTGCCGTATTTCCCGGGCGGCCTGTTGATAGGCTTGGGCGCGCAAAGCCGCGCGCACGGCCTGTATTTCGGCCAGGGTTGGGGCAAAATCAATGCGCTCAATGGTAAAGGTGCCGCGGCTATCGCCATTCTCATACTGGCTCAGGGTGCGTTCCAACCGGCCCAGCTCATCGGGGGTCATCCGGGTTTCCACCATGGCCTGCCAAAGGGCGGCACCCCGGGCCCCACCAGCGGGGGTTAATTTAGCCATGCGCCAGGCGGCGTGGTTTGAGGCGTCCTCGGCCACGGCTTTAATCCGCGCTTGGATCAGGCCACTTTGGGTTTGCTGGGTAATGATCCCGACCCGGGCCGATACCAATGCTGTTTTTGGCTCCGCCCAATCTTCGAAATCCAGTTCCAGGATAATCGTATTGGTCGCGGGCAGGCTGCTGGCTTGTTGGGCGTGGGCTGGTGCTAGCCCCATTAAGACGGGCATCAAGGCCATGGCCAAGAGCAAAAGCCCAGCACAAAGATGATCGCCGTGGAGACGCCAGTGGCTGCTATCCTGGTGGCTATTCTCCTGGTCGCTACTCTGGGTGCGTGGCCACTTATATGTCCTGGTTGATGGCGATAACAATCGAACGCCCAGCCTTTAGTTGCTTGCCTAACTCTTAAGCAACTTAGTCTACACGATGCGTTGGTTGGGTAAAGCACACACCACAGCGCGCCCCCTCACCTAACGTGGCTGTGATCAAACCGCCGGGTTTAGAAATCGGGGTTGGCATAGTATTTCGGTGGTGGAGCCCCGGGGATCAGGTCGGTTAGGATTTCGCGCATAGATGGCCGTGATTTGACCCGCGCGTACCAGTCTTTCGCCTCTTTGTGCTCATCCCAGGGCACATCGCCCAGGTAATCCACGGTTGAGATATGCGCGGCCGCGGCGATATCAGCGAGGGAAAAATCCGACCCGGCCAACCAGCGTCGTCGTTCGGTCAGATAGCCAATATAATCCAAGTGGTAATGGATATTCGCATGGCCGGCGCGGATTGATGGGGCGTGGGGTTCACCCAGCTTTAAGAACCGTTTCATTAGTTTCTCACCAACCAAATTGTCGGTGACTTCCCGCCCGAACTTACGGTCAAACCAGGTGCAAAGGCGGCGGGTCTCGGCCCGTTGTAGCGGGCCTGTGCCGATCAGGGATTGATCCGCACCAAACACCTCGTCCAGATATTCGCAGATCACTTGACTATCGGTCAGGGTGGTGCCGTCTGGCTCGATCAAGACCGGCACATC
>JBCCBF010000289.1:0-3766 GCA_039814445.1 Pseudomonadota bacterium | reverse complement strand
CGAGAGTTCAATTCTCTCCGGCAGCACCATTTTTTTTATCCATAAAATATTGTTTTGATTTTCTAATTAGCTGGATTAGCAAATCCACCTTTTCTTCCACCTGACATTATTGGACATAGATGGTTATGCCTAGACAGATATGGACAGCAATCTGTTGAAGATAGATAGACATACAGATAAGCTGAAAAGGCAAAAATGAATTAAAACAATCGGTTAAAGCCCGTAAACGGCATTATACATCCATCAACTTTGGTAAGTGCCATCAGCGTAGCCGCTGTGAGCATCTAGTTTAGCCAAAAAAACTGATTGCATGCTGATAGTCTCTGCACTCTGCGCCTCGACCCAATCCATAAAGGTACGAATGCATTCGCGCTCTTCATAGCCTGAGGGGCAGACAACGTAATAGCGGCTGTCTGTGGGCAAAACCGGCCCAAATGGACAGACTAGCCGGCCCGCTGCCAAATCATCCATGGCTAGGCCTATGCGACCAAGCAGGACACCACTCCCCGCGATCGCCGCATTGATCGCTAAATCAGCGCCACCAACAAACCGCGTGCCATGCTGTGCATTTCTTGGATCGAGGCCCACTTTGGCAAACCAATCGGTCCAGCTGGGCATGGTCGCCACAACATGGGCATGGCTCATGTCATGGATGAGTGGTGCCCGCATAATGTCTGAGGGCTCTGCCAAATCAAGCCGAGCCACAAGATCAGGGCTAGCCAAAGGCAGCACAACCTCATCGCAAAGTGGACGGAAGTAGAGATCACCCGTGGGCTTACCACCACAACGCACAGCAATCGACGGCCCCCCGTCGCCCAATTGGACGATCGCATAGTCAGACATGATCTGCGTGCTTAACTCCGGATGTGCCTGGCTGAATTTATGAATACGCGGTGTTAGCCATTTGGCTGCAATCGCAGGCGACGTCGTAACGGTGAGTTCTGGTGAATTGGCGTGCCTAGTTTGTTCAACCACGTCGCGCAATTGTAGGAATACGTCGCTCAGGCCCGCGCTCAAGGCTGCCCCTTCTTGAGTCAAGGTCACGGAGCGTGAGGCCCTATGGAACAAAAGGATTTCCAAATCCTGCTCTAAAGCCTTGATCTGCTGGCTGACCGCAGCCGGTGTTACCGCTAATTCAACCGCAGCATCTTTAAACGATAAATGCCTCGCAGCGGCCTCAAAAGCCCGTAAAGCCGCCAATGGTGGTAATCGCCGTAACGGCATCATCGACCTCGGTTAAGTAAAGCTAATCTTAAGCATTAGAACTACTCGTTTGTTGGGTCGGATGGCGATACCTACCTTGTAAATCGTTACCGGCGAAACAGCCGTCACCAAAATCTGAGACAGGGCACTTAGGTCATTTAAAAACAACGACTTAAGAACACTACCCCCTTGACTTAAAATAGCGAAGAAAGCGCTGATATGGACCAAAAACGAGGAAAAAATGAGCAAGAAATTAGAAGTTCTAACCCCTGAAAATTCGCAGCTGATCTTTATTGACCAGCAACCTCAAATGGCCTTTGGCGTGCAATCAATCGACCGCCAAACCTTGAAGAATAATGTGGTTGGCCTGGCGAAGGCCGCGAAGATATTCAATATCCCGACCACTATAACCACGGTCGAAACCGACAGCTTCTCCGGCCAGACCTTTCCCGAGCTGTTGGACGTGTTCCCCGAGGCGCCATTGCTTGAGCGCACCTCCATGAACTCATGGGACGACCAGAAGGTCCGTGATGCACTGGCCGAAAACGGTCGTAAGAAGATCGTCGTCTCTGGCCTCTGGACTGAGGTCTGCAACACCACCTTCGCACTCTCAGCAGCCCTTGAAGGCGGTTATGAGATTTACATGGTCGCTGATGCATCCGGCGGCACCTCACTCGACGCCCATAACTACGCGATGGATCGTATGGTCCAAGCGGGCATCGTGCCCATGACTTGGCAGCAAGTGCTGCTGGAATGGCAGCGCGATTGGGCGAAGCGTGACACCTATGATGAGGTCATCGGCCTGGTCCAAGAGCACTCCGGTGCGTACGGCATGGGCGTCGATTACGCTTATACCATGGTGCACAAACAACCAGGGCGTGCAAAGCATGGCGAGGTCTTGGACCCAGTGCCTGCGCCCGTGACCCCAGCGATTGCCGCTGAATAATCGAGATCATGGTGGGTGGCAACCCCAAAGCCACCCACCATTCTTGAGCCCGTTTAACGGCGTAACGCGCCAGAATATTTCGTGAAATTCCGCGATTGAGATGCGCCAGAGAGGTTGCGCAAACCCCGTCGCTTTGCCTGATGCAAAGGTAGACATTATGAAAACGAATATGAACCGTCGGCAAATGCTTGCTGGCATGTCCACCCTGATGGCGACCGTTGGCGCCTCGCCTGCAGCTTACGCGCAAGCCGGCGGTGCTGACCTTGTTCTGCTGAATGGCCGCGTGACCACTATGGACCCCACCAAGCCAGAAGCCTCGGCACTTGCGGTCCGTGATGGCCAGTTCATTGCCGTGGGTTCAGACGATGAAATGCAAGGCCTGATCCGCCCCTTCACCCAAGTGATTAACGCGCAAGGCAAGCGCGTGATCCCGGGGCTGAACGACAGCCACACCCACGCCATTCGTGGTGCTGTGAACTATAACCTGGAAGTACGCTGGGATGGTGTCGACAGCCTAGAAGAAGCGCTGCACCTGTTGCGCCAACAAGCTGAGCGCACACCCGAAGGCCAGTTCATCCGTGTAGCTGGCGGTTTCTCAGAATTCCAGTTTAAGGAGAAGCGTCTGCCGACCGTAGCAGAGTTGGATGCCGTGGCCCCCAACCATCCGGTCTTGATCCACCACCTCTACAAGCTCACGCTTCTCAATACCAAGGCCGTGGAATGGTACGGATATGACAAGCCAGGACACCCTGAGTACCCGGGCGGGATCATTGAAAAGGACGCAGGCGGTAACGCGACCGGTCGTCTGCTAGCGGCCCCTTCTGGTCTGGTCATGTACAAGACCCTGGCAGCGGCACCGAAACTATCGATCCGCGATCAGATCAACAGCTCCCTGCAGTATTTTGATGAGTTGAACGCACTCGGCATCACCTCGGTCTCAGACGCCGGTGGCGGCGGAATGGATTTCCCAGATGCCGACCCTTACAAGGTCATCAACTGGCTTCATCGTGAAAAGTTACTCACAACCCGCATTGGTTATCATTCCTTCCCTCAACACAAAGGCCAGGAATTCGACGATTACAAGCGCTGGACGGCTGAGACACGCGCTGATAGTGGCGATGACATGCTGAAATTCGTGGGCGCTGGTGAAAACCTCGCTTGGGCCTCTTATGATTTTGAAATCTTCGCCGACGCACGCCCAGACATTGATCGGGATGCTGAGGAATATCAGACTAAGGTAATGACCGTCTTAGGTGAAGGCGAATGGCCATTCCGCCAACACATCACCTATGATGAGACCGGTGACCGCTTGCTGCCTGTTTATGAGGAAGTGGCAAAGGGTGCGGGCCTAACCCCCGGTTGGTTTGTTGACCATGTGGAGACCTTTAGCCAACGGAACCTGGAACGGATTGCCAATCTGGGTGGCGGTATCGCGCTCCAGAACCGCATCCAATTCCAGGCGGAGGACTTCATCGCCAATTACGGTCATGACGCGCTCAAGAAGACGCCAAACTTCCGCGCGATCCTTGATCTGGGCGTACCAGTCGGTGGCGGTACTGACGCGACCCGTGTGACCTCGTACAACCCGTGGTTCTCAATCCAGTGGATGACCACGGG
>JBCCBF010000362.1:0-2574 GCA_039814445.1 Pseudomonadota bacterium | reverse complement strand
GTCTGTTGTGTACTAACGTGCCTAATCCGTAAGCGTTAAGGGCCAATCTTTGAGAGCGTTATCAATCGCCTCATGTTACCGGGTGATCATCGCCACGTCGCTGATGCCACCCACACTGCCCAGACCAAACCTCGTGTTTGGCGGCCCTCGTTTATCGCGCCGTTTAATTATTGCTTCTGCCCGCCGCCGCTCGGTCCCCACCGCGCGGCGTTTTTTGTGGCCGATAGCCTCTCTGATTCCGTCCTGCTTTTCCCTTAAGAGGCACCAATCTGGTACCCCCAGCCTGGGTAGTCTGACGTGCCTTGGCAGAACGGTTCACAGGCCGTGGTTGACCCACCGATCATGGCTGCCCCCCAACCCCAGTATGGAGGTTCATTCCCATGGCTAAACGAAACAACGCTAAGGCCGCTAAGCACAACAACCGTGATCAGGGGGCGAATATTCACGCCTTGCCGGGCTTTGATGAACCCTATTACGACCAAGGATGGGATCCGTTAGATGACGAGCGGGGCACCCAAGAACGCCGAACCCGCAACAGCGACCGCCGGCAACAAAACCGCCGTGCTGACGATGAGGGTCGCGACCAGCGTTACATGCGGAAAGTGAAGCCGCGCACCCCGGGTCAAGAAGCCCTCATGGATGCGATTAAGCAGCACAATATGGCGCTCGCTTTGGGCCCGGCTGGTACGGGTAAAACCTATCTCGCCATCGCCTCGGCCGTGGACCAGCTTGAGGCCGGGAAGATTGACCGGATCATTCTATCACGCCCGGCGATTGATGCGGGTGAGAATATCGGCTTCCTGCCAGGTGCGTTGGAAGAGAAGATGGACCCTTATCTGCGCCCTCTCTTCGACTGCCTGAACGACCGGTTGGGCAACAAACAGCTGCGGATGCTGATGCAAGACGGCACAATTGAAATCGCCCCGGTGGGCTTCATGCGCGGTCGTACCCTAAACAACGCCTTTGTGGTGATTGATGAGGCCCAAAACTGCACCTATGCCCAGCTGAAAATGCTGATGACCCGCTTGGGATGGCATTCCACCATGGTGATCACCGGCGACCCCGAACAGTCAGACCTGCTCGACGGCATGTCTGGTCTGGCCGATATCGCCCGCCGGTTAGAGGCCCTGCCCGATATCGGTGTGGTCCGGCTTGAAGAAAGCGACATTGTTCGCCATCCGCTGGTCGCCTCCATGTTATCGGTGCTGTAAGACCAGAACCGCGACATAACAGTGATTTGATAAGGGCCGGTGGCACGCCATATGGTAGTGACTAGCAGCCCTTATCTTTGGGGCCTTATGCCGTGACCATCAGGTGAGAGCCCCCATGAACAAACCCACCATCATTGCTGTCGCCATTTGTGTTGTGTTCACCGCTGTGGTGTTAGGGGTCACCATGACCGTCATGCCGGGCCTGGTGGCACCCCCACAAGCGGATAACCGCTTTGATGATGGGCGGGGGGCAACGGGCGGCGTGCAGCTGGCGAGTAACGTGCAAATCGGCGGCCCGTTCACCATGGTTGATCACACGGGCAAGACGGTTACTGAGGCTGATTTTGGCGATAAGTATCGGGTGATGTTTTTTGGCTTTACCCACTGCCCCGATTTCTGCCCCACCAAGCTTTACCACATCTCGCAGATGCTGGACCGGCTGCCCGCTGAGAAGACCGGGAATATTGCGCCGATCTTTGTGACCGTCGACCCAGCCCGGGATACGCCAGCGATTTTAAACGATTACATCAGCGGTTTTGACCCACGCTTCACCGCCCTCACCGGCAGTGATGAACAGGTGGCCGCAACCGCAAAAGCCTTTCGCGCTTATTATCAAAAAGCGCCCAGTGATGATCCTGACTTTTATAACGTGGATCACTCTACCTTCACCTATGTGATGGGCCCCGATAATCAGTTCATCGATGTGATCTCATACGATACGCCGGTGGATGTGATGGTGGAGAAGGTCGGGAATTACGTGACACCAGCCGATAGCTAGGCGCTGTCTGCTCCCCCGCTGAAAACCCACTTAGTCGTGAAGCTAAGAGCGCTAGTGGCCAAGCATGGCGTCAAACTCAGCCCGCAGGCTGCCCGCGGCCTCATGGGGCTGGGCGCGCAGGCGAATGGCTGGACCATGGGCCCCCTGAGGTGCCTGGTCTTTCTCCACCAACAGCCGGCGGATCTGACGATCATCATGCCAAACCAGGCCCGTGAGCGCGTCTAACAAAGCCTTGGCCACGTTATCCGCATCAATCCGCCGGTTCAGGCTGGTGACGGTTAATAAGATCGCCACATCATAGGCATCATAGCGCGCGGCCTTGCGCCATCCATGGGCCACCAAAGTGTCACGGGTAATCGCGCGCAGCTTGCTCCGCTGGGTGGTGAGGTTGGCGATGTCCAAAAACAAGACATGCTTATCAACCACGCAGAAGCGACAGCTCGCGCTACCTTTCCAGTCTAGGGATTTAACTTGGGGCGTTTTATTAGGCGCCAGAATGGTTCTCTGACGGCTCAGATGTATCGGCGTCGCCTAAAATCTCAGCGGCTTCGATCAACGCAGCCGACCGCTTGCGCCCTGTCATCG
>JBCCBF010000007.1:0-22980 GCA_039814445.1 Pseudomonadota bacterium | reverse complement strand
CCCAAAGTGAAGCTTGAGATTGTTGTCTCAGATGATTTGGTCGACCAAGCGGTCGAAGCCATTCAAAAGGCGGCGAATACCGGTCGTATCGGTGACGGCAAGATCTTTGTGCTCGACGTGGCGAAAGCCGTGCGTATCCGGACCGGTGAAACCGATGCCGAAGCCGTCTAACCCTTTCAAATAATACAGATTAACTATCTATGGAGTACACATATTATGACGTCCCCTTTTGTTAAATTGGGTGTTCTAGGGGCCGCGCTGCTGGCCTTTATGATGCCCGCAGATTATGCGGCGGCCGCCGTCACGGCTGAGACAGCCTTTGTCTTTAACACCTTCTCATTCCTCGTCTGTGGCTTCCTCGTGATGTTCATGGCCGCTGGTTTTGCCATGCTGGAAAGCGGCCTGGTGCGATCCAAAAACACCGCCACCATTTGCTTGAAAAACATCGCGCTCTACTCGATCGCTGGCATCATGTACTACTTGATCGGCTATGATTTGATGTACACGGATGTGAGCGGGTATATCGGCTCATTCTCGTTCTTGTATGACACTTCCGAGGCTGAACTAGCCCTGTTGGGTGCCGATGATGCGACCCCAGAATTGATCGCAGCGGTGACCGATAATGGTTATTCCGTCATGTCCGATTGGTTCTTCCAAATGGTGTTCGTGGCCACGGCAGCTTCGATTGTCTCCGGTACGGTGGCTGAGCGCATTAAGCTCTGGCCGTTCATGATCTTCGTGATCGTCTTGACCGGCATCATCTACCCGATCCAGGGTTCCTGGACCTGGGGTGGTGGTTGGCTGTCCGAGATGGGCTTTAGCGACTTTGCTGGCTCCACCATCGTGCACTCGGTTGGTGGTTGGGCAGCCCTCGTTGGCGCCATTATCCTCGGCCCGCGTAAGGGTAAATACGGTCCCGATGGCACCGTGAATCCCATGCCTGGTGCAAACCTACCCTTGGCCACCTTGGGTACCTTTATCCTGTGGCTCGGCTGGTTCGGCTTTAACGGTGGTTCACAGCTCGCTTTGGGTTCTGCCCTGGATGCGTCTGCCATGGCCATTGTGTTCGTGAACACCAACCTGGCGGCAGCTGGTGGTGTGGTCGCGGCCATGGCGGTCAGCCAGATTGCCTATAAAAAGGTCGATTTGACCATGGCGCTTAACGGCGCGATTGCTGGCTTGGTTTCCATCACCGCGGGTCCTGACCTGCAAGTGGGCCTGTTGTCGATCATCGTGGGCGCCATCGGTGGCGTGTTGGTGGTGTTTGCCATCCCCCTCTTCGACAAGTTGAAAGTCGATGATGTGGTGGGTGCGATCTCCGCTCACTTGGTCGCTGGCATCTGGGGCACCTTGGCTGTGGCCATCTTCGGTGGCGGTGACTTTGTTGCCCAAATCGTTGGTATCCTGGCGATTGCGGTGTTCGTATCCGTGACCAGTGCCATTGTCTGGTTTGCCCTGAAGGCCACCATCGGCATTCGGGTGACCGAAGAAGACGAAGAAAGCGGCTTGGATAAAGCTGAGCTGGGTATGGAAGCCTATCCAGAATTTGGTCAAGGCTCACAAACCTTAGCCTAAGCAGCACGCGCTTTCGCGTAACGCTATTACTCATCAGAACGGCCCGGCGGTTTACCCCCGCCGGGCCGTTTGCTATGCAACCAAATCCCCCGTGTCGCACCGCTCCCTAATCTTGCCAATACCCGATCCCTTGATGGCCAGCTCGGATACACCCATAACGCCCACCGCAACTGTTTTGGCCAGCGCTGATATCGCCCTGGCTCGTGCCGCCGCTGGGCGCCATGGTCAAAGCATGCTGCTGATGGCGCCAGAGCCCCGTGATGCCCAGGCGGTGCTTGATGTGCTCAAAACCATGGCTGCGGATCAGGGTGGGCTGGTCATCGCCCTTGATGGTAAGGCGGGCGAGGGGATACTGGCCCCCATGGCCGATACCATGGCACGCTGGCTGAACGCGCAGCCCCAAAGCCCGGCCATTACCACGGCCCAACGCAGCCTCAATGGCTTTAAACGAGCCCATAATTTAGACAAGGGCCCCCCAACCCCGCTCAATCAAACCGAGTTAGGGGTGGCTGATAGTGGCATGGCTGACCTTGATGTGCCTGAGATCATCACGGCGGTGGCGGCCGCGGCCAAAGCCAGTCAAAAGCCGGTCTTGATTGCCATCAACCACATGGATCACCTGCCGCTTGACACCATGGGCACGGTGATAACGGCGCTCCATAAAGCAAGCCAACAAGCCTTACCGGTGGTATTATTCGGGGCAGGAAGCTCAGCTCTGTTGCCGATGCCCGCCAACGCGCGTTCTTATGCCGAGCGGATGTTTACCGCCCATCACCTGGGCCCAGACCCCGCCCCAGACCCAGGGCCAGACCCAGCCGTGTCGCCCACCACAAAACCCGCCGCTACAACTCAAGCCACGAAGCCGACCCACGATGCCGATCAATCCCCTGACCCAAGAGCTGCCGGATTACCCGTTTCAACGCCTGCGCGATCTGCTCGACCCGATCAACCCAAGCCATAACGGCAAGCCGCTCAACCTCACCATCGGTGAGCCTCAAGGCGTGCCACCCCAATGGATGAACCAGGTGATCGCTGAGAATGCCCATCTGTGGGGCAAATACCCGCCCGTGGACGGCACGCCCGAATACCGGGCGGCCTGCAAAAACTGGCTGATCCGCCGCTACGGCCAGGCGGCCGCCGGCATTAATTCCGACACCCAAATCCTCGCCGTGCCGGGGACGAAGGAAACGCTGTATTTCTTGGCTGACTTCCTGACACCAAAAAATGAGCCGGGGGCGGCCTCGCCCCCTTTAGCGTTGCTGCCGAACCCGGCCTATATGGTCTATGAGGGCGCGGGTGTGATGGCGGGGGCCAAGCTGCATTACCTGCCCGCCACGGCTGAAACGGGCTTTTTACCGGATCTGGAGGCGATCCCGCCCGCGGTGATGGACCAGGCTGCGTTTATGTATCTGTGCACCCCGTCGAACCCCGAGGGCGCGGCCGCCGACATCGCTTACCTCAAGCGAGCCATCGAATTGGCCCGCCAGCATGATTTCGTGCTGATCGCCGATGAGTGCTATGCCGATGTCTATCTGGGCGACACCCCACCCGATGGGGCGGTCCAGGCCGCCGCCACTGATGCGGGCATCGATTTCACCAATCTGGTGATCTGCCACAGCCTGTCTAAACGCTCGAACGCGGCGGGCTTGCGGGCTGGTTTTGTCTTAGGCGACCCGGCCCTTATCGGTGCGTTCAATGGCTTGCGCAGCTATGGTGCCGCGGTCATGCCCCTGCCGCTGGTCGCCGCCGCCACCGCCCTTTGGGACGACGACGCCCATGCGGCCGAGATCCGCCAGGGCTACCGCGACCGCTTCGCCATCGCCCACGATGCCCTGAAAGACGTGACCGACTGGCAAATCCCCGCTGGCGGCTTTTTCGCCTGGCTCAAGGTGGGCGATAGTCTTGCCATGACCGAAAAGCTTTGGCGCGAGCAAGGCCTGCGCGTCCTCCCCGGCGCCTTCCTGGGCAAAGATAGCGGCGACGGCACCAACCCGGGCGCTGACTATATTCGCGTGGCCCTGGTACATGACCTGGCGACCGTTAAGGAAGTGATGGGGCGGTTACGGGCGGCGTTGGCCGCTTAAGTTTGCGCTTTCATTGAGTGAGCGCAAGGTGCGCGCCATGGTCATGATGCAGCGAAGGCGGCCGCTTAATGTTTCGAAGCAGACTGAAAAATCCCGATATTGAGACTGTGGCGTTTGAGGCCATGGGGCACCTGAAGGGTGCTTTTGGCTTGCTCTATGGTCAGGACGCTGCGGGTCAAAGAAATCAGTTCGACTTTAGCCGGGATCAGAGCAACCGCTTGCACCGCCAAATCAAACAAGTGCTGCGGTCCCAAGGCCCATCAAGTCACCCAAAACTTACCCAGTTTTTGGAAACCACCGCGGCTGAACTGGCGATGCTTGACCAAGATTTTCGTGATGATAGCCAGGCCGTACCGGCCCAGGGCTGGTCCGAGGCCTTTGTCTCTATGCAAACCCGCCTGGGGCCCATGGTCGATGAGGTGGTCCAGGGGGTTTATGACCGCCGATTAGCCACCGTGGCGAAAGATTTGCGTGATGGCACGATCGAAGACCCGAGTCTGGTTGAGCGGGTCGCCTTGGTTTTAGGGGCCAGGGTCCCCAACACCCCGCTAAGCCAGCCAGTACCTCAGGATAGTGTGGCTAAACCGATATCATTCACCCGATTTTTGCATCAACCGGTGGGCCAGAAGCCGACGGTTGAAGCGGTGGTGTTGGAAACCATTGGCCATGTGAAGGGCGTCTTTGACGTGGATTACCATCCCCATGACAGCCGGTTGTTTGGCCCCAAACAGCGCCGCGGCTGGCAGCGACGCATCGAACAAGCGTTGGATGGTGATGGCCAATTGGCCCATCCCGCGGTTAAGACGCTGCTAACCGACACGGTTTCGGCGCTGCAAGATTTGGCCGACACAGGCCCCGATTACCAAGCCCGGGTCGTGGCCGCACAAGCCCATCTGGAGCCACTCGCGGATCAAGCGTTAGAGGCGGTATTCACCGGCAAGTTGGCCCAAGTGGCCACTCGTTTTCAAAGCGGGACAGCGAACCGGTTAAGTAAGAATGATCGTTTGGCTCTGGCGCTCACGGCCGGTGTGCCAAAGCCGGTGGCACAGCCGCAACCGACTCCTGGTTTAAAGGCGCGCCCATAACGCGGCTTCGGTGATCCCAGCGTTTTAAAGCTGGCGAGACGCTTCGAGTTCTTCCACCAATCTGCATCATGCCGTCTTGGCCGTGGGAGGAGCGAATGATCACCTCACGCCCATCATTCATAACCACCGTAACCATGGCGGATTCTTGAGCTTGATAGCGTTGCTGGGCGATAATGGCAGTCGCCGTCACCGCGATGGCAAGGATGGGGATGATGATGTGGCCTATGGCGAATATTTAGGCGTCCAGCCCCACCAGCAGCCGCGCGAAGCTTTCGGCGGTGAAGGGGCGGAGGTCGTCGATGCCTTCGCCCACACCGATGGCGTGGACCGGCAGGCCAAAACGCTCGGCAAGGCCAATGACTACCCCGCCGCGGGCGGAGCCGTCGAGCTTGGTCACGACCAGACCGGTGACGTTAGCGATCTTTTGAAACGCCTCCACCTGGCTAAAGGCATTCTGGCCCACGGTGGCGTCAAGCACCAGGACGGTGCCATGGGGGGCGTTCGGATCAAGTTTCTGTAAGACCCGGCTGATCTTTTCCAGCTCAGCCATAAGGTTGGCTTGGTTTTGCAACCGGCCGGCCGTATCAATCAGCACCACATCCCGGTCGGCTTGCCGCGCGCTTTCCACGGCCTCAAAGGCGACCCCGGCGGCATCGGCCCCGTGATCCCGGGCAATCACCGGGCAATTGGCCCGCTCACCCCAGATTTTGAGCTGTTCAATGGCGGCGGCGCGGAAGGTATCGCCAGCGGCGAGGGTCACGCTAAACCGGTTATCTTGCAGCAGGTTCGCCAGCTTGGCGATGGTGGTGGTCTTGCCCGAGCCATTAACCCCCACCACCAACACCACATGGGGCCGGTGCGCAGTCTTCACCTCAAGCGGCTGCACTACGGATTCCAGCATCGGGGCGATGATCTTGGCCAGGGCTTCTTTGATCTCATCAGGGCTCGCGTTGCGGCTGAATTTATGGTCAGCCAGCTGGGCCACGATCTTAGCCGCCGGGGCAGGGCCTAAATCAGCCGTGATCAACAGCTCTTCGAGTTCTTCTAACGCCTCGTCGTCAAGCGGGCGGCCGGTGAAGATATCAGAGATACCGCCGCCGATTTTGTCGGAAGATTTCGAAAGCCCACCGGCAAGCCGTGACAGCCAACCGCCGGATTTTTGTGGTGATGTGTCGTTCATAGCCCCGGGATGTAGCCGCCAAAATCTGGTGTTACAAGGGTTTTATCGCGCCATCACCGCGATGTTGGGGCCTGATTGGCGAGGCCTTCTCTAGCTTATTTCCACCCCCAGCTTATTTCCACACTATGGGGGTGGGGGGCTAAACTGTTTGGCCGCTTTGGGCTAGCCTAGCCATTATTGTCTTCCATGCCATGATCTCGCCCGTGACCCCTATGACTGACCTTCGCTTGATACACGCCCCGGCCCGCAGTGGTGCGACCTTGATGTGCAAAGCGATAGCGGTCATGCCCACGGTCCAGCTTTACAGCGAAATCCACCCGCGGGGCCCAGCGCTTTTGGCGACCCAGCAAGAGCATCCGGGCTATATGACCGCAAGCCTTAAGGCTCAAGCGTTCACCTGGTTCGGCCACCTTCAAGAACTGGGTGCCGATGCGGTTTTTGACCGCCACAAGACCGAGAACACCAAGGCGGATATTGATGACGTCATGGCCCTTGCCCAATCACAGGGTCAGGTGCCGGTGATGCGTGATTGGTCGCATATGGATTTCTTTGGCCGCCCGTTTTGTGAACCCACCGGGACACCGGCGCTGCTTTCGACCCTGGGTGATCATTATAATCTAATCAGAACGGTTATCGTGCGGCAGCCTTTAGGCATGTGGTTATCGTTTCAAGGCTCCGGCTTGGGTCAAGATTATGCCGGTAAAGAAGGCTATGACCGGTTTTTGGACTGCTACCTCAATTTTATACGCTGCTTTGACGGCCTGCGCGTTCACAAGTATGAGGATTTTATGGCGGACCAAGACCAGGTGGTGCGACAATTTTGTGCTGACTTACACGTGGATTATGACCCGACTTATACGGAGCGCTTCCGCGATTATAAGGATATCACCGGTGATCCAGCGGGCTCGGGCAAAACATCATACCGGGACAGCCCCCGAGGGATTGCCGCCGCGCTCTATCAATATCTGATCACCGTGCCATCCTATGGCGTGCTTTGCGATAAGCTGGGCTATGACCCCGGTGCCGTACCGTTCGGTTATCGCGTTGAATAGGGCTATGCCCTTAGCGGCTGAAATCACGCGCGGCACTGGCCGCTTGGAATATGGACCATGCGGGTTTGGGCGTCAGATCATGGCTGCGTAGGCCCAGGGACCCAAGAAATCCTGCAAAACAAGAAGCGTTCTGGCCATAGGCTTGGGCCATGCTGCGCGCATCCCGGGGACCAATATCGGTCTGCCAGACCCAGTTCATGGCCGTGATACGCTCATGATGGCGATCCCAGGCCTGAAAAACCTGCTCGATGAAATCACCTTGGGCTTTTGGTCCGCCACCACAGGCGGGGTCCGATGGATAGCCAATCTCCGCCATATGAATGGGCTGGTTCGGAAAGAGGGCGACCAGGCGATCGAGGCCCTTGATGGCGGCCTCCATGGGCAGGGCCTTAAAATCATCGTCGAGCGGATAATAGGTGATCATGGCCAGCTCCATGCCGGTGATGACCTGGCGGGCGATGGCTGGCTGACCTGGGGTTGCGCCTCCGCTGGCCAGGGCACCGCCGGCAGTTACTTTGACGCCCACGGGGAGTGTCGGATAGGTGGTCTTTAATCGCTGTTTTAGCTCACGGATAAAGACCACATAGCTAGGCTGCTGGTCTGGCGCTGCCGTGAGCATGATATCCACCTCATTGCCCAAAGACAGGCTGATCAGCGCCGTATCATTTAAACGGTTAAGGGTACGGCTCAACGCGGACCAGGCGGCATCAATGACAGCGGGATCATCCCAGGCGGCTTGTTGGTGCCAGACGGGTCGCCGGTCGCCAGCCGTATCGAGCGTCAGAAAGGATAACGCCACACCTACCCCAAGGCTGGGGAAGATAGCGTTGCCGATTTTAGCGAAATCTGGTTTGGGCTGATGGATGCCGGGGGCTGTTTCCACATCATCCCAGCCAATCACCAGCTCCACATAGTCTGAACCAACCGCGATCGACGCGGCCAGCGCCTGGTCATAGGTTTGGTGCTTGGTCTCCATGATCGCAAGACCAAGCAGGCGATCACCGCGAGGGATAGGCTCTTGGGCTTGGGCATTCATGCTCACCATAGCGGCCAGCATAAGCACGCTAAGCACAAAGAACAGGGGAAACCGGCTGATACCCATGTCCCAATGCATCACGCGGGTTGTCATCCCACGACTTGGCCGGTCAGCTTGCCATGGGTCACGCCGTTTAGCTGTGCGGTGTATAAACCGCCCGCTTCCACAGGGCCTTCAAGCACCACTTCGGTGAAATGCTCAGTGCGGCCGGTCCGGTCTTTTTCCACCAAAACCGAGGCGGTTTGGCCGATTTGGGACTGAAGCAGTTTGTCGAGCTGTTGGGCGCCTAGCGCACGCAAGGCCGCAGCGCGTTCTTTGCGGACGGGGCCAGGAACCTGGGGCATCTTGGCCGCCGGGGTGCCTGGGCGGGGTGAATAGGGGAAGACGTGCAGGAAGGTCAGGTCGCATTCCTCAACACAGGCCAGGGTGTTCTCGAACATGGCATCGGTCTCGGTGGGGAAGCCGGCGATGATGTCAGCGCCAAACACAATATCGGGCCGCAGGTCGCGGGCCCGTCGGCACATCTCAATCGCATCGGCGCGCAGATGCCGCCGCTTCATGCGCTTGAGCACCATATCGTCGCCGGCCTGCAAGCTCATATGCAGATGGGGCATCAACCGGGGCTCATCGGCGATGAGGCGCCATAGATCCTCATCCATCTCCACGGGGTCAAGGGATGACAGCCGTAACCGAGGTAGTTCGGGCACTTGTGCTAGCAAGCGACGGATCATCTGCCCCAGGCTCGGCTTGCCGGGCAGGTCTGGGCCATAGCTGGTTACATCCACGCCGGTGAGCACCACCTCGGAAAAGCCCTGGGCCACCAAGGTACGCACTTGATTGACGATCACGCCCAAGGGCACCGACCGTGAATTCCCGCGACCATAGGGGATGATGCAAAAAGTACAGCGGTGGTCGCAGCCCTGTTGCACTTGGATAAAGGCCCGGGCCCGGCCATCGAAGCCTTCGATCAGGTGTTCAGCCGTTTCACGGACTGCCATGATGTCATTGACCAGAACCGTGGGTTCGTCTGATTTCTTGATCAGCGCTTGGGACCAACTCTCGGGCTTCATCTTGGCATCATTGCCGATGACCGCGTCCACCCCCTCAAGGCTGGCAAAGCTTTCCGGGTTGATCTGGGCGGCACAACCGGTGACCACGATTTTCGCACCGGGCCGCTCGCGGGCTAATTTACGGATGGTCTGGCGCGCTTGGCGCTCTGCCTCGGATGTGACGGCGCAGGTGTTGATGATGATCGTGTCGTCCAGCCCGGCGGCGGCGGCATGGTCGCGCATCACCTCACTCTCATAGGCGTTCAAGCGGCACCCAAAGGTGACCAGATCAACGCCAGTTGAGGTCTCTTTTGCTTTAGGGGCAGTGCCTTTAGGTTTAGTGAGCGCGCTAGCCATGGTCCTGCGCTCCGTGTGTGGAATGGGCGATATTCAGCGCACACACAAAAGCCCCCGCCGGATGGCGGGTGGCTTGTGCCCAAGGGTTGGTTGGGCGGAACTGGTGTTGTTCGGTGTCGCCCATTGTCCTTCCCTTGACTGTTTACGTGAGCGTTATGCCGAGACCGCCAATTGCGGTTTCGGTTTATTTGTCACCCGCGGCTTTCCCAGCATCGTCGGGTCAATGACCCCCTCGGCCACATAAGCGACCGGACCCGTCATCATGACATGGTCGTCGCTCTCGCGCCATTCCAGGGTCAAAGTGCCGCCATCAAGGATCATGTCAACCTTGCGGTCGGTTAAATCCCGTTTCACCGCGGCCACGATTGTCGCACAGGCGGCGGAACCGCACGCTTGAGTGATACCCACGGCGCGTTCCCATACCCGCATGCGGATGGTCTGGCGATCAATGATCTGCGCTGCCTCGATATTGGCTTTGGCGGGGAATAAAGCGTCATTCTCCAGCACGGGGCCCAGGCGATCTAAAGGCACGGCGTCCATGTCAGGCACAAAGTGAACCGCATGGGGGTTACCCATATTCACGGCCACGCCATGGTGCAAGGGGCCAACGGCCAGGGGCAAATGCTCGGTATCCACCTCTTCTGAGAGAGGGATCGACTGCCAATCAAGCTTGGGCGCGCCCATATCCACGGTGATCAGGCCATCGGCGTGGCGCTCCGCGGCGAGTAGCCCGACTATGGTCTCCAGCGTGATCCCCTCACTGCCGGCTTCATCCATCAGGAGGTCGGCGACACAACGGGTGGCGTTACCGCAGGCTTCAGCCTCGGATCCATCATTGTTGAGGATCCGCACGAAGGCACTGGCCTCGGGCTTATCACTGGTTTCAATCACGATCAGCTGGTCACAGCCCAGGCCGCGACGGCGATCGGCAATCATACGAATGGCGTCTGTGGTCAGGCCCGCGGCAACCGCATCGAGGCCCCGACCATCGATGATCACGAAGTCGTTGCCGAGTCCGTGCATCTTGCGAAATGTCATTTGGTTTGTCATGACGATGGAGAGTAGCGGAACAACGCCACATGTCCATGAAAGCGCTGCCCAGCTTATGCAAGGCGGCTATGCGGATGTGGTGGGTTCGTTGCATTCAGTAACGGCATGGACCCGCGCCGCATTGCTTTCCGCCACGCTACCATCGGCATGCCAAATCGAATTCTCAAAGCCCACGCGCAATTTTCCGCCGCGTTCTTGGGCGGCTTTTAGGGTGCGCGTTTCGCCGGGGCCGAAGGCGCAGGCCATCCAGTCGGGTTCGATGTCGAAATCAGCCAGCTTATAGATAAACGGGGTGATCATGGCCGGTCGGCTATTGCTGGCCGGGTCATAGGCCTTGCCATCCTTGTCGCCCGTGGTGCCTGAGCTGGCGGCTGATGCCTGATCATACCGGCCCAGGACAAATAGTAACTGCAAACGCGGGTCACAAAACAGGGTGCTGGGCAAAACTTGGTGCAGCAGTTCAAAATCCCCGGCGTTATAGAGGATATGCTGGATGGCGATCCCTTGTTCGTCGCATTCCCGGTAGAATTTGGCAGCGTCGGTGCCGACATTATCATCCCAGACGGCGTCGGCGGCGTTCTCACGGATTGACATGCTGACCAGCGGGCAGCCGCTGTTGAAGGCAATCTCTCGTTGTCGCCCGGGCTCATACTGGCCCATGGCCTCGGTGGTGATCTGGACCGCCATATCGGGGATTTGTTGGGCCAGTTCGGCACAGGCCTCGTGATACAGCCCGGCGTCTAAGATGTGCTTGCCGTCCTTATCCCGCAGATGCAGGTGCAAGCCATCGGCCCCGGCGGCGGCGTGGCAGGCTTTGGCGTCCGCGATGATCTCATCCAGCGTGATCGGGATCGCGGGGTGGTCGTCCTTGGTCCGCCGTGCCCCATTGGGGGCGACCATCAAAGCGGGCAGGGGCTGGATCGACGGACGAGGCATAAGGATAAGCGGTTGGCCACAAGGTCAAAAAGTGGTGGCGGTTTTATTGGGGTTGTTCACGGGATAGCAGTTAAAGGCCAGCGGTTCAAAACACCCATTTAAATGAGCTGGTCAAAAAGCCCGGTCAAAAGATGTGGTCAAAGGTTTGGCGCAATTTCTCAACGATTTCATCAATGTGTTGGTTCTCAAGAATGAAGGGTGGTGCCAATAAAATGTGATCGCCACGCTGGCCGTCAATGGTGCCACCCATGGGGTAACAGATCAGCCCAGCCTCAAAGCTCGCGGCCTTGCACGCCTTGTGCACCGCCCGGGCCGGGTCGAAAGGTTGTTTGCGCTCACGGTCCGCGACGACCTCTAGCCCGCGGAACAGGCCGCGGCCCCGGATATCGCCGATATGGGGGTGCTGGCCAAAGGCGTCCGTGAGCGCCGCTTGCAGCCGCTCGCCCATCACCCGGCTGCGTTCGGTCAGGGCGGGGCCTGCCCCCTGACCGGTCAGTTTCTCCACCACCACGCGGGCGGCGGCACAGGCGGTGGGGTGACCGATATAGGTATGGCCGTGTTGGAAAAAGCCGCTGCCCTCGGTGATCGCGTCATAGACCCGCTCATGGCACAGCATGGCGCCAATGGGCTGGTAGCCCGCGCCCAAGCCCTTAGCGATGGTAATAATATCGGGCACCACCCCATCCTCGGCCGCGGCAAAGAAATGCCCGGTCCGGCCCATGCCACACATGACTTCATCCAAAATCAACAGGACCCCGTGCTGGTCACAGATCTCACGGATGCGCTTGAAATAACCGGGCACGGCGGGGACAGCACCGGCGGTGGCACCCACCACGGGTTCGGCGATAAAGGCGGCAACGGTTTCGGGACCCAGGCGGAGGATTTCGGCCTCAAGCTCATCGGCCACACGCTGGCCGTAGGCGGCTTGGCTCTCGCCCTCACCCCGGTCGCGGTATTCATAACAGGGGGCGATATGGCTGACGGCAATCAGCATCGGGTCAAAGGGCTTGCGGCGCCATTGATTGCCACTCACGGCGAGCGCGCCCAGGGTATTGCCATGGTAGCTTTGGCGGCGGGCGATAAACCGGTGACGGCTGTCCTCACCCCGCTCCAGATGATATTGCCGGGCGAGCTTCAGCCCGGCTTCCACCGCCTCGGACCCGCCAGAGGTAAAATAGACTCGGCCCATGCCTTTGGGCGCGTGGGTTATCAGCAACACCGCTAACGCTTCGGCCGGCTCAGAGGTAAAGAAACCGGTATGGGCATAGGCCATGTGGCCCACCTGGTCTTGGATCGCTTTGATCACATCCGGGTCGTTATGCCCAAGGCATGAGACAGCCGCACCGCCGGATCCGTCCAAATAGGCCTTGCCGTACTGGTCATAGAGGTAAACCCCGTCGCCGCGCAGGGCTGTCGGTGGCTGGTGCTTATTGTGGCGAGGAAAGACGTGAGACATGGATGTACAGCTAATAAACCCAGTGACATTTGGCTTTTAGTCTGGGCGGAGAGAAGAGTTTTTAGCAAGTAGCATATTTTATATTGATATAACTAGATATATAGTTATTATGCACGTATGAGTGATGACATTCTCGACATTTTTGGCGAAGACAACGCGGCAATCGCCACGGCGCTGGCGGCGTTGGGGCACCATACGCGGCTCGCGATTTATCGGCTATTGGTACGCGCCGGTGATGAGGGGCTGAATGTGGGTGAGGTCGGCGCCCATCTGGGTTGCCCGGCCTCTACCATGGCGCATCATCTCAGCACCCTGGTGGACGCTGGTCTGGTCACCCAAGAGCGCCAGGGCCGTCAGATTGTAAACCGGGCGGATTTCGCCGCCATGCGCCGCACCATCGGGTTCTTAACCGATGAATGCTGTACCGGCGTGACGCCGATTAAGAATGAGAGTGCCGCCTAACGGGGCAAAAAAATTTGAGGCTATATAACTATGTTTCTAGGGATATCGAAATGACAGATGTGTCGCTGGGCCAAAAGAACCGTCATCGGCTAATCGGGTGGGCGGCCCATCTATGGGCTAAGGAACGGGTGTGGATTGCGTCTGCCGTGATAGTTTTGGCGCTGCTTATCATCGTACCCGCCCAGGGTTTAGCCAGCCTTACGTTTACTGGCACAGCGCTGCTTCAGGTCGCCCCATTTTTGGTAGCGTCCATCGCGGTTGCTGCCTATGCCGGGGCCAGCGGTGCTGATGGGTTAATTGCCCGCGCGTTTATCGGCTCCCCAGTGGTGATGATCATCATCGCGTCGCTCGCTGGTGGCTTATCGCCCTTTTGCTCCTGCGGCGTGATTCCGTTGATTGCGGCGTTGCTGGCCATGGGCGTGCCGCTGTCAGCCGTGATGGCGTTTTGGCTCGCGTCACCGGTCATGGACCCGTCGATGTTTGTGTTAACCACCGGTGTGTTGGGGGCGGAATTTGCCGTGGCCAAAACCTTGGCGGCGATTGGTCTGGGGCTTGTGGGCGGCTTTACCGTGCACCTGATCGATCGCGCCGGGGGCTTGCGTGATGTATTGCGCCCGGGCGTTGGTGATGGTGGCTGTGGCGGGGCAAAGATACGCAATGGTGGTGAGGTGGTCTGGCGCTTCTGGCAGGACCAGGAGCGGATCACGGCCTTTCGTCGGGAGGCGATCAAGACCCTGTTGTTCTTGGGCAAATGGTTGACCCTGGCCTTTCTGCTCGAAAGCCTCATGCTGGCTTATCTGCCGGGTGATCTCGTGGCCCAGGCGGTCGGTGGTGATGGTTTGGCCCCCATTGGTATTGCGACCTTGGTCGGTGTGCCGGCTTATCTTAACGGCTATGCCGCCCTGCCCCTGGTCGGTGGCCTGGTAGAGCAAGGCATGGCCCCGGGTGCCGCCTTGGCCTTTTTGGTCGCTGGTGGTGTCAGCTCGCTGCCCGCGGCGATTGCGGTCTGGGCTTTAGTTAAGCGTCGGGTCTTTGCCCTGTATATCGCGCTCGCCCTCACTGGTTCTTTCACCGCTGGTTTGCTCTATCAGCTTTGGGGTACCTTCTGATCATGACCCCTGAGCCACCACCTGTTATTCGCGCGCCTAAACCCACAGATGGCACCACTATCACTCGCATTCATCAAGCAGGGCTGGCCACCGGCCAAGCCTCGTTCCGCCGTGATGCTTATGGCTGGGATGATTGGTGGGCCGCTTATGGTCCGGGGGTGTCGCAGGTTGCGGTCCTGGGTGATGTGCTGGTGGGTTGGGCGGCGGTGGCCCCCATTTCTGATCGTTGTACCTATGCCGGGGTGGGCGAGGTCAGTGTCTATGTGGACCCAAACCATGGCGGGCGAGGTATCGGTCACGCGCTGTTAAACACCCTTATCCCGGCGTCAGAAGCCGCCGGGTACTGGACCATTAACGCCCAAATATTTCCTGAGAATACCAACAGCCTAGCCCTCCATGAAAAAGCCGGCTTTAGCCATGTGGGGCGGCGGGTAAAGATTGGCCGCATGGGCTATGGGCCTATGGCCGGGCAATGGCGCGATGTGCTACTACTCGAACGTCGCAGCGCGGTGGTCGGCATCGACTAGCATCATCTCTGCCTGCCCCTCACGTGAGCCACTCCCGTCTTATACTCTCTCTCCGTCTTAACCCTCCCCTGTTTCAATAAAACCTTATTGGTATCCCCGTTATGGCTGACACCTTTGTCACGGACCCGGCCCCCATGGGCTTGTTTGAACGCTGGCTGACCCTGTGGGTGGCGCTGGCCATGGGGCTTGGCCTGGTCTTGGGCGTCTTGATGCCGGGCTTGATGGATATGATCGCGGCCGCGGAAATCGCCTCGATCAACCTGGTGGTGGCGGTGCTGATCTGGGCCATGGTCTACCCAATGATGGTGGGGGTGGATTTCGGTGCCATGGCTGGCGTGGCTAGGCAACCAAAGGGACTTATCGTTACCCTCACGGTCAATTGGCTGATCAAACCGTTTTCCATGGCCGCCCTGGCGGTTCTGTTCTTCGACTATGTTTTCGCGCCGCTGATCGAGCCCGAAGACGCAGCCCAGTATATCGCGGGGTTGATCTTGCTCGGCGCGGCACCCTGCACCGCCATGGTGTTTGTGTGGGCGCAGCTGACCCGCGGTGATGAGAATTACACCCTGGTTCAAGTCTCGGTAAACGACACCATCATGGTGTTTGCCTTCGCGCCCATCGTGGCGCTGCTGTTGGGTGTGACGGATATTACCGTGCCTTGGCAAACCCTGGTGCTGGCCACGGTGCTTTATGTGGTGCTGCCCCTGATCGCCGGGCTGATCACGCGCAAGGTGCTTCGCAGTCCCACGCGGATTGATGGGTTTCGAGAACGGATCAAACCCGCCTCGATGATCGGGCTGATCGCCACGGTGATGATCTTGTTTGGTCTGCAAGGGGCGGTGATCCTAGACCGGCCACTGGTCATCGCCCTGATCGCCGTGCCGATTTTGATTCAAAGCTATGGCATGTTCGCCATCGCCTATGGGGCGGCTTATCTGTGGCGTGTGCCGCACCGGGTGGCGGCACCCTGTGCTTTGATCGGCACCTCGAACTTCTTTGAACTCGCGGTCGCGGTGGCGATTAGCCTGTTTGGCCTTCATTCGGGCGCGGCGCTCGCCACAGTGGTGGGGGTGCTGGTGGAAGTGCCGGTGATGCTGTCCCTGGTTGCTTTTGCCAACCGCACCAAGGGTCGGTTTGCCGACGTGGATACGGGTTAATCCACCCAGTGGCGAAGCACCGCGGCAGCCAAGGGTTCTTGTCCGCGTTTTTGACCGAGCTGTTTTGCGCGCTGTTCCAGAGCGAGATTGGCTTCGGCGTGGATCCGAAAGATGATGGCGTTTTGGTCAATGCTCTTGTTCTCATCAGAGTTTGACCGGGCTGGGCCTGTCTCATCCTCACGGCGCTCCCCATCTTCATCATGTTCTTCCTCGAACACCACCTGGTGGCATCGTTGGGCGCAGGGTGAGGTAAAGGCCCGGCAGCTGGGCGGCCTCACAGGGTAAACGCCACAGTGACCCTGATCCGTCAGGAAGGGGCAAGCACACCCAATGGCCCCGCCTTGGGTCGCCTTATCATGGGCGGCGCGTAGGGTGAGCCGCCGCAAAAGCTGGGCTTTTTGCGAGGGGGTCTTGGTGGCATCAAGATAAAGAGCGATCATTTGCCCAACCCCGCCCGGTACATGCACCGGCAGATGGCAACAGGCTGTGCATTGGTGGCGACAGGCGGTTTCGGTTTGCCGGGGAAAAGCCTTCTTAGCGGCTTTCTCGGTCGCATCAGCGATGGCAAGGGCGGCTTCGGCGGCACGCGCGGGCTGGGCGATGGGTAAGACCGCCTGGTGGATCACCTGACGCAACCGGGTGAACAAGCCTTCATAATTACGCGCTACCCGGTTCGTATCGGCCCCAACTTGGGCAATATCAAGCAACAACGCTGCCACCGTGCCCTTGGGCGCGTCATTATCCGGGTGGTGTACCCAATAAGAAGCCGGTGGTGCGGGGCCTTCGCGGCGGCGGCTATCCCGGTGTTCGGCACCTCGGTGTTCACTGCCGCGGTTTTCATCCTCGCGTCGTGTATGCGGTGTGATCGTCTTGGCGATGACGGGTCCCATGACGCCCCTCCCATGATCTGGTCTTGAGGGCTGTAGTCTGGGCACCAAGGGTTAACAGCCCGTGAACAAACCAGGCTGGCCTTCATACTTAAGTCATCATTGGGGTGATGTGCCGGGGGAGGGGCGGGGTAGTTGGACTTAACGCCCGCCAGCGATGTCAAGCAACGCACCGGTGATGTAGCTGGCCTCATCAGACAGCAGCCAGACCACGGGCTGGGCCACTTCATCGGCCGTGCCAGCCCGGCCCATGGGCAGCTGGTCTTTAAGCCGCTCGACGCGGTCAGGCTCACCGCCCGAGGCGTGAATATCGGTGTCGATAATGCCGGGGCGCACCGCATTGACCCGGACCCCTTCGCCCGCCAGTTCTTTCGCCAGCCCAATGGTCAGGGTGTCGAGTGCCCCTTTACTGGCGGCGTAATCGATATACTCATTGGGGCTGCCCAGACGGGATGCGGCGCTCGATATATTCACGATGGCCCCACCATCGCCGCCATTGCGCTTGGCCAGATGTTTGGTCGCTTCGCGCGCCACGGTAAACGCGCCCAGAATATTGATCTCGAACAAGCGTTTCATGCGGGCGTGGTCAAGGGTTTCGATGGTGCCCTGGGGGGCGACGATGCCGGCGTTGTTAATCACGGCTGTTATGTGCCCCAATTCCTTATCGGCGCGCTCGAATAGCTTCATCACATCGGTTTCATCGGCCACATTGCCCTGGACCGCAATGGCATGGGCACCAGCTGCGTGGCAATCGGCAACCACTTGATTGGCGGCGGCCTCATTTTCCGCATAGCTGACCGCGATATCATAGCCTTTCGTGGCCGCCAGCCGGGCACAGGCCGCGCCAATGCCGCGGGAACCGCCAGTAATGACAAGAGTGCCCTGTTCTTCACGTGCTGCCATGGTGCAATGCTTCTTTTTCTGCGGGGTGCCGGTTCAGGCGATGCTGGTCGAGAGTATGTAGGCTGCACGCGACGCGAAGCCAACTGATTTATCGCCAGGCGGCTTGTTCGTAACGGGGCGGTTCGGTTGGTTAGCGTCGGGCGAAGGGCGGAGCTGGCGCTGTGCTGGGTGGCGCGGCCGATGGGCCAGGCGTATCGGTAGGGGTGATGATGGCGCTGTCATTCAGCCGCAAGGGTTGCAGCACCCCAACGGGGTTTTGCGTACGATCAATCTGGTTAGCCGGGCGCACGGCAAACTGAAAATGCACTTCGAAATCTTCGGTTCTAGCGCTGTTCTCATGGTTGAATTCCAGATGCGGCATGGCCGCTTGAACACCGGGCAGATAGCGATCGATGATGCGCTGGGCATCCTGGGCCGCGTTTGAGTCGCGCAAATGCTCCCCCTCACGAACCGTGTAGGGCAATTGGGTATAAAGCGTCTGGTAATCGGGGATCTGGGCTTTTGGACCGTAGGCACGGGAGAAAATCGGCCCTTTTCGGAACATGGATCCCGGGATGGTGGTGGGTCGCTCCATATGCCGCTTTTGATGGGTTAGGTCGACGCCATGCTTTGCCAATAACGCATCGAATTCTCCCTGATCGCGGGTAATCCGCACCACCGCTGCAAAGACCTGAAAGGCGGCGGCATGCTTATCATCCATCAGGCCGCGCAGCATCGATTTGCGGCTTTCCCAGGCGTGGTCTGGACTGCCGCTCCCCACCAAGCCACGGAGCCGTTGGTGTCGCCTGCTGATGCTCATAAACCGATCCCTTTCCCCCGTCTCATGGGGGCTAAGTGTTTATATAATCATAAAAATTACTAGATTTGGGGTCAAAAAGCCAGAAAACGCATGCCGGCCCCTGACCCGCCCTTGGCCCGCCGCTGCCCATTGCTGTTGTCCAAGGCTGTTTATCTTTGCCGGTGTAGGGCAGTGCGGGCGCAGGGACAGGGGGGTGCGTAAGCGTGGTCACCGCTTCTTTTGCTGATCGGTAGCGCTCCGATTAATTCCGCTTCTGCTTTCGTGTGTCAGGCGTATGGTCGCGTCCAGACGACCGGCTAAAGGCGATGATCATGGCGAAAAAAGCCCGCAAGAATTTTTATGCACCCGCGGCTGTCGAAGGCTGGTACCAGGCAATCGGTGAGGGCAAAGCCCGGCGATTTGTCGAAAATGGCACGGTCGATGACATACCGCTTTATCATATGGCTGGGGAGAAGCGCGCTGCTCTGGGCCGGGTGTTTAGCGCGCCTGACAATTATAATCTCATGCACATGGTCGCAGCCGCTAGCCAGTCTGCGCGCTATGACATGGCGCGGGTTTATATGCGCCACATCACCGCAAAGCCTGAGCGCACGGATGCGGTTATTGACGATATCACGGCGAGGCTGAACGATCTGTCCTTGGATCTGTGGGATCGTTTAGAGTTTCACGCACCCAACGCAGATGTTGACGGCCCCCGCCCCCTACCGCCCGCCCAAACCCAGGGTGTGCCCCATATGAGCCCCGCACAAAGCGCTTTGCTCACCGCTATGGCCACCGCCACCATGGTACGGGAACGGGCCTTTGATGAAGGCCAAGAACTGCATTTTAACGGGCGGCTTCTGCGTGAAGAGATCATGCATATGGATGAGGTGATGCCCGTGGCTCAAACCCTCCTAAACATGTCGATTGCCACTGAGGAATATGGCGCCAAGGCCGCCAAAAGCACTGCGCTCGAAGGCCTGGCAACCAAGGTAAACCCATCATTTTTGGTGCGCTTACTCGACACCATGCCTGTTCATTACGGCGGGCCTGATAATTGGATCGATGGCCCGACCCGGGCTGAAACCGTGACCAGCCTGAATGCGATTAATCTTGCCATGCGCCATTGGGATGAGGTCAACGCGCAAGGCCATTATGGTGGCGGTATTAGTGTGCGTGAGGGTAATTTCCGGGGGTTGCCCGGTGCGGCGGTGCAAGAAGGCGCCGTGCGTGTCACCAACCAGGCCGATTTCGATGCGGTGCGTTCAACGCCAAAACAAGCGCCCGCGGCCGATGTTGCGGAGGCCAAACCCCGTCGTCCCTAATTGTCGCCTCTGATTATCACCCCTGATGATCGCCTTTCAGTATCACCCGTGACCATTAGCGGGGGGGGGTATTACGGGATAATGTAAAGGCGGCCTAAGAGAAAAAGGCCGCCCGGGGGTGGGGCGACCTTTTCGCTGTCGTGCTGCTGGGGGAGGATCCTAAGCGGCGTCAAATCAAGGACGCGACACCCAGCGGCACATCAAAGCGTACGCAATGGACATAGAATTCCGTGAAATTGGCCGGATCGAGGCCCGCTGGAATGCGGTAAGCTTGTTGGCCACGAATTTTACCAAGCTTGGTAAAGATCGAGCGGGGATCTACTTGGCCTTTATGGCCAAAGGCCAGTTGAGGATCGGGGGCGCCGTCGAGCACAAAGTCATCGCTTAATAGTGCGACCAGGCCGTCAGCGGTCTCCACAATCTCAACCCGGCCGGTGACCACATGATTGTTAAGGCCGCTGAATTGACCCTGGCTGATAACCGCACCGTCTGGTGTCTGATGGGCAGCATAGACGGGGGTCGAGAAGATCGTAGCCGCCAAGGTGAAGGCCAAAAGCGCCATGGCCATCAACAAAATGAAGGGTTGGATCGAAGTGGTGTCATCAATTCTTTGGGTAAAGCTCATTGTTAAAATCCTTTGGTTAAAAATCTGCACGGGGCAGCTACCATCAGATGTAAGGGCATGAGTTTTGGTCGGCCAATAACGCCCCATCACACAAAAGCGACGTTTACGTGAACGTAAGATTTGCCAGTTTTGTTACGCGGCGCCGCGCGTGTTAAGCACAAAGACACTGACTTGCTGCGAGCGCTGAAAGAAATCAGGAGTATTAAGGCCTGGTTCATTGCTACTGACACGAGATCCGTCATGCCATCCGGGAGCTTTACAACTACGGCGGTATCGGGGAACATTATTTTGCCCGGTAGCCCATACAGGGTTGTGATAGGGGGGAGCGTGAACCGATGACTAAAAAGAGGCCTATAGAGCGGCCAAACTTCTTTGCACCAGATACTAAATCTGGCTGGTATCGACCGCTCACAGAGCGTCAGGCAAGCGCTCGATTACTGATGGCGGATAGCGATCTAAACGCACCAGAACTCTATTATGTGCCGACCAAGGACGTGCCAAAACACGCTGCCTTAGAAGCCCAGGACAGCTATAGCCTGTTACGGAGTGTCGCTTTTGCCAGTGCCGGCGCGCGGGCGGAATTGGCCCGGACCATGGTTGATTATCTGATCGATGGTGGTGAGGAGCAATTGGCCAAGTTTCGGCGGCTCACGGTACTCCATTTGAAAGACAGTGCCCTGACCCTTCAGGGTCGCCCGGATTTGGCTATGTATGAAGAAGAGGCGATTTACGGTGATAATGAGCCCCATGACATGCCCTGGTATGGCGCTGATTTCCCCACTGCGACGCCCGAGGCCCTAGAACAAGCGCTGCACCAGGCTGAGTTGTTTAACTACCGGGGAAAGCACCAGGACCAAACCGTGGTGGGTCTGAGCCGACCCGCCGATGAAGATGCGGATGGTATGGGGCAAGACTTGGCGGTTGATGTGGCCGTTGCCCAGGCCTTGTTAGATATCAGCCAGGCTCAAGATGGGCTGGCCGATCCCCAAGAACGGGCTAGGATAGCCCAGGCGTTGGTCGATCAATTAGAGCCCGGGGATTTGGTGCGCGCCCTTGAAGACTTAGAGCCCACCTATGGCCTGTCCGCGGTCGAGGCAGCGGCGCAGCCCGATTATGATCGGCGACTACAGCTTGACGCCGCCGATTTGGCGGTCCGGCATTGGGATGAGGTGGCAGCGGACGGGGCCTATCCCGGCGGTATCAGCCTGGCCAATGGCCAAAAGCAGCTTTACCCAGCCCAGCTGATCGAAACCGCGGGCACAAAAATCCAGAGCTTAGACGACCTGCAAACCGCGAAAGCGGCACCCCAGAGCCTGGCCCCGGTGGTGCCGCTGTTTGGTCGGCGTTGAATAGCGCACCGCGCAACAGAGCGCCAAACTCATCAACGATAAACCGGACTGGTTGATAGACATGACGAGGCATGGCAACCCGGGCGGCCAAATCATCACCTTGTGATGACTAATAGATATCACCTGGGTTCTCGGCCCGGTTCATGCACTGCTTATGGTGTATGCGTGGGGGCCGAACAGGTTGGTTTGAAGCCAGTGTTTGGTCCGGCCTGCAAGCCGGCGATCAGGTCGCGTGAGTGTACGGCCACCATTGCTTTGGCTTCGGCATTGGCGGCGGTTAATTCGCTTACAATAAAAGCCGCCATTTTGTTATCGCCCATATCGGCCCAATCGCCGGTGCTCAATTTGAATGATTGGGTTCGAGTGCCCTCGGCCATTGAGGCCCTGCGCAAAGCTTCTTGCTTCTCATACTGGCGAAGTTCAGCTGGGGTTGCGCGGTTGTCCTCAACCGCTATTTGTAGCTCAAAATCTGGGCGAATAGATTTGAGATATTGATCACGATCTTTGATACCTGAATCCTGTTGGCTGATGGTTGGCATATCGGCCAGCGTTCCCGTTGTCAGTCCTTCAATAACACGCTCCAACTCGCGCGATAGACGGCTTTGACGCGCGACAAAATCAGCGCGATCTTCGAAACTTGCATCGTCATCTAAAGGCTCAAGAAAGTAGCTTTGAGCAATCGATTGGCGAACGGCTAACAACTCCATATCGCGCATGGAGAGGTTCCATTCATCCGCCTGAGGATCGTACAAACCAGTGGTCGTACCGACATCCTCCATATCATCGGAATAGGCAGCGCTGATGCCAGGTATTAGCGTATGGCTGGTGCTCTCTTCATAAAGGGCGACCTGTTCTCGTATCTCATCACCAGAAAACCTCACAGCCATGGTACCGATAGGCTGTGGGTCGGATGCCGAATTCCAGATCTCGGCCAAGCTGTGGAAGAAAGTCGAGATGCTCTTCGCCAACTTGAAGCAGATCCTCGGCCTCGGACGGCT
>JBCCBF010000333.1:0-3004 GCA_039814445.1 Pseudomonadota bacterium | reverse complement strand
ATACGCGGTCTGGTTTTTTGAGCTGTTGCGCCTGGATGATCTGCGGCGTCAGGATATCACGGACACGATCTTGGCCAGCGTGGTGCCCGATGCCAGCTTTAATCTCATTAAATTCTGTCGGGAGCATTGTGCGGCTGAACCCCTCGTGGTGGGGGAGCCCGGCTGTCATCTGGGGTTGGCCATTGATACCGACCGGCCTGATGAGGTCGGCGCTGATCGGTTGGTGAATGCCATTGCTGCGGGCGCACTTTATGATAAACCCGCGATCGTCATTGATTTTGGTACTGCGACCACCTTTGATGTGGTGGATGCGGCCGGGGCCTATATCGGTGGTATTATCGCCCCTGGCCCAAATCTGTCGGTGCAAGCGCTGCATTTAGCCGCGGCCAAGCTGCCGCCCGTTAGTATTAAGCCCACCGCGAAAACCATTGGCCGCAACACGGTCGACGCCATGCAATCGGGGGTTTTCTGGGGCTATGTGGGCTTGATCGAAGGCCTCTTGGCCCGGGTCAGCGCCGAGCTTGCTCAAAAACCGGTGGTGATTACCACCGGGGGCTTGGGCCGCTTGTTCCATGAGCAATTACCAGGCATTGACCATTACGATCCTGACCTCACCTTAAACGGTCTAAGACTTATCCATCACCGCAACCAAGGCCATTAGCCCCATGCGCGATCCTGTGTCTGCCCTGTTCAAACCACAGGCTGATGAATTTTATTTCACCGCCCTTGGTGGAACGGAAGAGTTCGGTGTGAACCTGAACCTCTATGCCTTTGGCGATCAATGGCTCATGGTTGATCTGGGCATGGGTTTTGCCGATGAAAACCTGCCCGGGATCGATCTGTTGATGCCCGACCCAACCTTTATTGCCAAACAGCGCGATAAGCTTGCGGGCCTGGTGATCACCCATGGGCATGAGGATCATATCGGTGCCATCCCCCATTTATGGACCCGGCTGCGCTGCCCGATTTATGCGACCCCGTTCACGGCGACACTGATACGCCGGAAATTGGCGGAAGCAGGCGTGCTTGACCAGGTGGAGATGCATGATCTGAACCCTGGAAAATCCTTTGATGTGGGGGCATTTACCTGTGAATTCGTGCCCATGGCCCATTCGATCCCCGAGGCCTGTGGTCTGCTGATCACCACGCCCGCGGGGTCGGTACTGCACACAGGGGATTGGAAGATCGATCCAGAACCCGTGGCGAGTTTTAAAACCGATGAGAAACGCTTGCGGGAAATCGGTGAGGCAGGTGTCTTGGCCATGGTCTGCGACAGCACCAACGCGGGCAGTGATGATTTTGTTGGCTCTGAAGGCGAGCTGGAACCCAGTTTTACCAAGCTTTTCGGTGAGCTCACCGGGCGCATTGCAGTGACTTGTTTTTCGTCCAACGCCTCGCGCATGATTGCGGTGGCCAAGGCTGCGGCCGCCAATGGCCGCCATGCGGCCCTGGTCGGGCGCTCCCTGTGGCGGATTTATGAAGCCGCCCGTGATTTGGGTTATATGGATGACATAGAGCCGTTTATCGACGCCCAAGAGGCCGCCTACCTACCGCCTGATAAGGTGGCGTATCTGTGTACAGGCAGCCAAGGGGAAGCCCGGGCGGCCCTTAATCGCATTGCCAATAATGACCATCCCCATGTGGTGCTTGAACGCGGGGATACGGTGATTTTCTCGTCGCGGCCGATACCGGGGAATGAGAAATCAATTGGTAAGATTAAGAATAAGCTGATGCAGGCCGGGATCCGGATCATCACCCCGGGTGAGGAGATGGTCCATGTCTCGGGTCACGGCTCCCGCAGTGACTTGACCGAAATGTATCAGTGGGTCAGGCCACAGATTGCGGTGCCTGTCCATGGTGAGCACCGAAACTTACTGGCCCATGCGCAATTGGCGACTGATTGCCAAGTGCCCGATGTGTTGGTCCCGGAAAATGGTCAGGTCATCCGGTTAAGCCGCGAGAAGGGCAGTGAGCTAGTGGGCACCGTGCCCCATGGCCTGCTGGCCCTGGACGGTAACCGCCTGATCGACATTGAGGATGGCCCGGTGCAAGAACGCCTTAGGCTGATGCATAATGGCGTGGTGAATGTGGTCATTGTCATTGATCGCCGTGGTGATCTGGTGGCTGAACCGCAAGTGCAATTGGTCGGGTTGGTCGATGATGACGAATATGATGACACCGAGGATGAAGTGATCGCGGCGGTGGAAATCAAGCTAGACGACATGAACCGCAATCAACGGCGCGATGATCATCTGGTGGCCGAAGCGGCGCGTCACGCCGTACGGCGCACGGTTAAAAAGCGCTTCGATAAAAAGCCAGTGATCACCCCCAATGTGGTCCGTATCGATTAAGCGCAGCGGCTGATGGATTTTATTACCGGCATTTTTGTGTTTTTGATCGTCTGGTGGACTGCCTTGTTCACCATTCTGCCCCTCTGGGTGCGCCGGCATGACGGGCAGGTAGAGGGGGCTGATCCAGGGGCGCCACAGCACCCCTATCTATGGCGAAAAGTGTTGACCACCACGCTATTATCGGCGGTGATCTGGCTGATTATTTACGGGTTGATTGAGATGGAAATCATCTCATTTTATGCCATCGCCGATCTGATGTTCAGCCGTGATCAAGGCCTTTAATTTCTCAGCCCAATAATAAAATGATGGCAACGAAGTTTTGGTAGAAATGACCCAAAAAAAACGCCCACGCGGCGGACCGCTGGGCGTAATTTTTGGAACGGGTTATTCTTATTGGTTTTTCGGTTTTCCAAAAAGAAAACCGACCCGCGACCTCCCTGAACCCAGTCCATTATTAATGTTGTTCTAGCCGCCGAGATTAATCAGCATGGTATACGTGAACAGGTAGATGTCTCTTAACCCAGTACGTGGTGTGAGAACCAGCCGAGAGCTGGTTAAAATGGTAATTTTTTCTTTTTAATTGCGCCGTATGCAAATGACCTGGCTGGTATTGCATAATGAAAACACCATACGGTCCTAAGTTGGCGTGATTT
>JBCCBF010000211.1:0-5163 GCA_039814445.1 Pseudomonadota bacterium | reverse complement strand
CGGGTTTCCCATGGCTGTATAAAGTTTGGGCGGTGGTTAGGCTTTGTCGTACGGCCAGGAGGCGATGGATAATCTGTCCCATGGGTGGCTACTCATTGGTTATAATATATTCATTACGCAATGATGAGCCGGGTCATTGAAAGCATGCTGCGCGGATAACGCATGACTATATGCGCAACATGCATATCAGTGGCGTTGCTTATAAATCGTAAGCGATCAGCATATAGACATGGGCCATGGCGATCGTGATCAACATGAGCGGAAAGCCGTGCTTAAGGAATTTCACAAAGGAAATCCGCTGGCCGGCCCGTTCGGCATAGCTGGCGACCATCACGTTGGCTGACGCGCCGATCAGGGACCCGTTGCCGCCCAAGCAAGCGCCTAGTGATAGGGCCCACCAGATCGGCTCGATGGCCTCTGGTCCACCCAAATCGGTCTCGACCGAGGCGATCAGCGGGATCATGGTGGCAACGAACGGGATGTTGTCGACGATGGCGGACAGCACCGCCGATGACCACAGGATCAACAGGGCGGTGAACGGGATATCGCCTTCGGTAAAGGCCAGGAGCTTTTGGCCAAGCAAGGACAGCAAGCCCGCTTGTTCGACCCCATAGACCAGCATGAACAGGCCGATGAAGAAGAAGATCGTGTCCCATTCCACGGTGCTCAGCGCCTCATGGACTTTTTCCGATTGCTCTTCGGCTTTCATGCCCACGGTGTCGAGCAGCATCAGGAGGGCGGCACCGGTGAGCGCGACCGTGCCAGGCTCTATGCCTTGGCCATGGCCATAGACGAAGCCGAATAAGACCAAGGCCATGACGATGGCTGCTTTGATCAACAAAGGCTTGTCGGTCAGGGCATCATTGGGCTCAAACCGCATCAGCCGGGCGCGGCGACGCATATTAACCTTAAAGGTCCGCCCCCAAATAACATGGAACAGCACGAGGAGCGCAATCATGATGACCAGCGATGCCGGGCCGGTGTTGTAGACGAAATCCATGAAGGAAAAGCCCACCGCCGAGCCGATCAAGATGTTTGGCGGGTCACCAATCAAGGTCGCCATGCCGCCCACATTGGAGGCGAAAATCTGGGAGAATAGGAAGGGATAGGCTGGCAATTTTAGCTGATCGGTCAACAACAGGGTCACCGGAATAATCAGCATCACCGTGGTGACGTTATCAAGCAGGGCTGAGAAAACCGCTGTGATAATGGCCAGGCCCGCGAGCAGGGATGCCGGGTTACCCTTCACCTGCTTCGCGGTCAGGATCGCCACGTATTGGAAGATGCCTGATCGCTTGGTGATGCCGACAATCGCCATCATGCCGACCAGCAAGAAGATCGTATTAAAATCGATCCCCTCCACCGCCGTGTGTTGGCTCATCACCCCCAACATGATCATCACCCCGGCCCCGATCAAGGAGATCACGGTGCGGTGGATTTTCTCAGAGATAATAAAGACGTAAGCGATACAGAGGACCACCGTCGCGGTGATCATGGGATCCCAGCCGAAGATAACGGCAGGTTCAACGGCGCCATGGCCACCGCCATGCGTGCTATGCGGGCTCATAAATTTTCTCGAATATTTTGCTGTGAAGACGGGCGTCGGGTAACGGTGTTATCCGGCGTCTTGTTCAGTATCGTCGCTCTCTTCGGCTTCCATGGTCAGCAGGGCTTGCACCGCTGCTTGCTCGGTTAAAAGCCCCAAAAGCTGGCCTGTATGGCGGTCCACAACGGGCAAGGGGGAGCCGTATTTGGACAGCATGCGCAACGCTTCCCAGGTGCGGGTCGGATCGGTGACTTTCACACAATCATCAGCCGACACATGGTCGCCAACCCGGGAGGGGAACAATTTACGCAGCCGTTTTGCGAGCAACGGGCTAGCACCCGCGGCAAAGCTTAAATTGGCCATGCCGTCGGTCATGTAAGACGGCACCAGTGTTTTTATGATTTCGTTATTGGAGAACATGCCGTGAAACACGTTGTTCTCATCCACAACCGGGGCCGAACGAAGGCCGCGATCATCAAGTATATGGAGGGCTTGTTCCACCGTGGCGTCACAAGAAACGGTGATCACTTCGGTAATACCAAGCGTGGTAAGAATTCTAGCTGGAGCCATAATGCCCACTCCCATAGCCATTGGGTGACTTGGTCGCGAATTTGCGGCCGCACAAATTGTGCAGGCGCACACTTACTCCTAAAGCCTAAGAAAGATCAGTGCTTTACCAGCATGGCTGGTATGACAGGGTTGTGGTGATCCAAAAATGATCGGCGATAACCTTTGGGAAATCAGGCACAACGGTGGCATACCGCAACTCATGGGCCTGGCTATTTCACCACCTCCACACGCCCATCGGGGTGTTCAAGAATGGCCTGGCCATCGATTTCTTTGGCCACCGGTAACCCCAACCGATGGCTTTCAGCCTGTGCCTCCTGGCCGGCCCGCTTTGCTAAGGTTGCAAATTCTTGGCTTTCCAAGCCTAAAATAGTGGTTTTTTTCGCCATTTTGATGCCTGTGCTCACGCTAAACTATCGATTAATGCTGGGTTATCCCGGGGTTTTACTCCTATAACCTTACCCTCACGCCTATATGACAATTATGGCGAAAGCCTGGCTCATGTGAGCCCATATTAGAAGACGGCAACTGGACCATTGACCCATGTTTAACAGCCTATCCGACCGCTTGGGCGGGATTTTCGAGCGAATGGGAAAGCGTGGCGCGCTTTCTGAAAGCGATGTGGAAGGCGTGCTGCGGGAAGTGCGGATCGCTCTGCTTGAGGCTGATGTGGCCTTGCCGGTGGCCAAGCAGTTTATCGCCGATGTGAAGCCCCGGGCCATTGGCCAGGATGTCTTGCGGTCGGTTAAACCCGACCAACAGGTCATCAAGATCGTCCACGACACCCTGGTCGAAACCCTGGGCGAGGAGAGCGAAGGCTTAGAGCTGGCCGCCACCCCGCCGGTGCCGGTGTTGATGGTCGGATTGCAGGGGTCTGGTAAAACCACCTCCACCGGTAAAATCTCAAAAATGCTGGTGGAGAAGGACAAGAAAAAAGTCCTGATGGCGTCGCTTGATACCCGCCGTCCCGCGGCGCAAGAGCAGCTGCGGTTTATCGGTGAACAGCTCGATATCCCCACCCTGCCGATTATCGCGGGCCAGGAACCGGTGACCATTGCCGAGCGCGCGCTCAAGACTGCGCGGCTTGAAGGCTATGACGTGGTGATGCTCGACAGTGCCGGTCGCCTGTCTATTGATGAAGAGCTAATGGCCGAGATCAAGGCCGTACGCGATGCCACCAACCCGGGCGAGACCCTGTTGGTGGCCGATGCCATGACCGGTCAGGATGCGGTGAACACGGCCCAGAAATTTGATGAGGCCGTGGGTATTAGCGGCATCATGCTGACCCGGGTCGATGGTGACAGCCGCGGTGGTGCCGCCCTGTCCATGCGCGCTGTGACCGGTAAGCCGATTAAGCTGCTCGGTGTCGGTGAAAAACTTGATGCCATTGAGCCGTTCCACCCGGACCGGGTCGCCGGGCGTATCCTGGGCATGGGCGATGTGGTCTCCCTGGTGGAAAAGGCCGCCGAAGTTATCCAGGAAGAAGACGCGGCCAAGATGGTCGAAAAGTTCCAAAAGGGACAATTCGATCTGCAAGATTTGGCCGATCAGCTCAAGCAGATGAAGAAGATGGGCGGGATCGGTGGCTTGATGGGCATGATGCCCGGTATCGCCAAGGTCAAAAAACAAATGGCTGAGGCTGATATCGATGACCGCCAAATCGATCGCCAGATCGCCATTGTGGGCTCCATGACGCCCAAGGAACGGCAATTCCCCAAACTAATGAACGCCTCACGTAAGCGCCGGATCGCCGCCGGGGCAGGGGTTGATGTGCCCACAGTGAATCGCTTGCTGAAACAGCATCAGCAGATGCAGGGCATGATGAAGAAGGTCAAGAAAATGGCCAAGAAGGGCGGCGGCTTCCCTGGCATGGGGGGCATGGGCGGCATGATACCCGGCATGGGTGGCGGTAAGTTGCCCAAGGGCATGACCCAGGCTGATTTGGAAGCCATGGCCAAGGAAATGGGCGCCGGCGGCGGTGCGGGTGCTAAGGATTTGGGCAAACTGCTCGGCGGTGGCGGTAAGGGGGGCGCTGGCCTGCCACCAGGCTTCCCCGGCAAACTGCCTCCCGGCTTTGGCGGCAATTAACTCTCTTAAGCTTTGGGCTTTAATCGGGCGGTGAGCTTTTTGACGGCGGTGACCACCGGTATCAAGCTCGCCCCCAGCAGTAAGCCAAACACACCATCCAGCCCGGCGGTGACCGACCAGGTGAGAAAGCCTTCGACACTGGGCACGCTATGGCCAACCAGATGGGCTAGATCATGGATGTGATGACCCAGCCAGCCAAAGCCCAGTTGTTCCAGGCTATGGATGATGATCGACCCGCCAACCCATAGCATGGCGGTGGTGCCAATAACACTCAGGGCCACCATGACTTTCGGCATGGTTTTAACAATAGCCCGGCCCACCACTCGCGCCGCTTTGACCCGCTCATTCTGGCTTAATTTCAGCCCCACATCATCGGCACGCACCAGTATTGCGACACTGCCATAGACAATCGCCGTAATGCCCACCGCGACGGCTGCCAGGATGGCACCTTTGGCCCACAGCGTATCCGCCTCGATCACAGACAGGGCAATGACCATAATCTCAGCCGACAGAATGAAGTCGGTTTTGATCGCCTTTTTCACCCGGTCTTCTTCCAGATGGGCATCATCTATCGCCTTTGGCTTTGGGGCGTGATAGCCATCATCGTCATGGGGCTTGATCACATGCAGAACTTTTTCCGCACCCTCAAAACACAGATAGGCACCGCCCAGCATCAACAGTGGTGGCAGCGCCCAGGGGGCGATGGCCTGCAACACCATGGCTAAAGGCAGCAGAATAATCAGCTTGTTAAACAGCGACCCGCGGGCGATACGCCAGACGATGGGCAGTTCCCGGGCGGCGGGCAGACCTTGGACATATTTCGGGGTGACCGCGGCATCATCCACCACCACCCCTACCGTCTTCGAGCCCACTTTGGCCGCCTGGGCCATGACGTCGTCCACTTGACTGGCCGCCACCTTAGTAAGGGCAGCGATATCGTCAAAAAGGGCTAGAAATCCGCT
>JBCCBF010000370.1:0-2470 GCA_039814445.1 Pseudomonadota bacterium | reverse complement strand
CGATCATGTCCCCACCGCCTTGGTAAGGAACCATCGACTCCAAAATATCACGCCGGCCGTAAAGCACTTGGATCTGTGCCTTGGCGAGGGTGTGCGAGACGATGACGGCGTCATGAGATGGGCTTGAGACGGCATCTTGAGACGGGCCTGGCGCATTAACCTCATTATCACCGGCAGCGTCTTCAACGACATCATTGGTGCTGACCGGCTTACCGGTCAAGAAAACCGGCCGGTAGCTGCCTTTTGGTATGGTGATGATCAAAGAGTCGCCTTCACCCTTTGTGTCATAGTAATGGCCCAAGGCTTGCCGCAGGCGGTTCATCTCTACCCGGACAATGCTATCGCTCGAGGGGTCAAAATTATCGCCACGACCGAGAGCCAAGGTACCGATGGTATAGGCCTTTAAGCTGGCGCCGCGTCCTGCGATTGTTTCCTCAACCACGAAATTTAACAGCGTGCGAAGCCTAGATTTTTCGCCTAGTACGCCGCTGGCGGCAATCTGTCTGAGGCATTGATCCAGTACTGATTGGTCAACTGGTTGCCCATCTTGTGTGGTTATCGCGTCGGTCATGGAAAAAGCAGCATAGACAGCTTATGGCGATTGTTAAACGTACAACTTAGTGTGCACTAACATATTATGTCGCGGTTTGTTTGGGCGTTATCGCCGAGGCTTAAGACTAGGGATATAAGGCGTTTGTATCATCAAGGCATGACTTATCTCACCGAATGCTCATCCGTTTGCCATGGGGCCGACATCCGGTCACGATTTTTCTTGGCCATGTGTTCAAATCTATTGGCACGATGCGGTCAGGCGCCCGGCTTTGGATCTTGTTTTGGCCCCTGCGGTGGCGCTGATGTCGGCCCGGGTTTCATCATGGGGCTGATTTGGGCGGACCGTTGTGTGATCAAGGATTGCCAGCGGGTTTGTAGCGCGCCATCAATTAGGCCTTTTTCGGCCAAGGCGGCCACTTGATTGTTGGTGTACGCCGTGAGGCGTGCCAAGGCCGCTGGCTCATCCGCGTCACTCACTGCCCCCATAATGCCATAGGTTTGCTCGGCCGGGCCATGCTGCCCTGCCTGGGTCAGATCATCACCAGCCGCGATTAATGCCCGTCGTGCTAAGAGGCTGATATCGTGCGCTGCCTGGTTCCGGGCCTGGCTGTCTGGCTCGCTGCCCATGGCGGTGGCGGCGGTGGCCATATCGGCTAAATGATGGGCGGCCTGTGCCCCCACCACATTGACGGGATCATCCTTGAATTTACCAATGAAGCTGCGGGCTGGTTCATCGGGGTTGCGACCATCCATGACGATGCCGGGTAAGGTATTGGCCGCCGGTGCCGGGGTGCTGCCGGTTTGCATGGCCCCCATTAACTCACCGGCGAGCAGGGTCCGTTGGCCCGCTTGTGCCGTCATCAGGGCATTCTTCACCTCATGGCTCACGAGCCGGAAGCTGGTCGCTACCGCCCCCAGCATCGGTACCGCCCGGGGCATGCCTTTGGTGCTGTCTACCTCGGCCCGTGCGGCCACAATATCGGTGTCGGTAACCCCAGCCTTCTTTAACGCGGTGTCCAGCTTTGCCGCGTCCCGGATGCCATAGAGGTCTTGTTGGGCTTCTTTTGGCAGGGCGGCTTCGGCCTTATGAATAGCCAACAGCTTGGCCTGCACCTCCATGGCATAGGGCTTGTCAAACCGGATAATCGCCGCGATCAGCGAAGCGGTTGGTTTGTTTAGGATTGTTCGAAACGCGCTGGTACTAATCGGTTGTAGCCTTCGCCTGTCATGCCATGAGGTATCCCATACACCATTATTATCCGTCCAAGTTTGGAAAGCGCAAATGAGGTTGCGTCATGATGGCATGACGCAACAGGATGGTGGCATCACTGAATAGTGCCAAAAGGCACAAGCCAAAGGTTTTTACCAAAGCCCATATGGGGCATCCACCGGCTAAACCGCCAGTCGAGCTTGGAATCGTGACCGATCTCCCCGTGCAACCCGAAGGGTGGGATGAAGGCTTGGGATGAATTGTAATATTGATCAGTACGATCCGACTGCCCCACATGCTGCATGCCAAAGCCAGAGATTTGGTCATAGCCCACGGGCTTATAAAGCAAGGCGCGCAAACCATCGACGCTGCGCAGGAGGATCCGCTTGGGGTTACCGGTCCGTAGAGCTTGGGTCACGGTCCCCCGCACCCCCTCGGTGTTCGCCGCCACAAAGATCACTGTGTGGCCCTTAAAGTCAAAATCACGGCCATCATTGGCCACCACTTTGATATCTTTATCGAGCCCTAAAGTGCGCAGCATGTGATTGGCAATTTGGGCGTAATGGGGGTTGCGATCCAGTACCGTAATCGGCACGCCGGTCATGTCATAAAGCATGATCGCGCTTAGAGGTAAGGCGCCGCCGCCAACCACCGTCTCAGACCTGCACGGCCTGATTTCCGGGAATCTAGGCTATCTGCTAGAGATGT
>JBCCBF010000424.1:0-1814 GCA_039814445.1 Pseudomonadota bacterium | reverse complement strand
TTAACAACTGTTGCCAGAAAGTTAATTACTGCAAGGAAATTCAGACATGAAATCGCTAAATTTTGGACTGATCGGTTCGAGTTTGCCGCCGTGCGCGATGCCCTGGCTGAAAAACTTGGTGACCCAGAACGCGCAGCTTTGGCCTGGGTCCCGCAAAATACGATCCCGGTTAATGAAGAACAGGCCGGAACGCTGTTGAAGCTACTCGACGTCCTGGAAGACAATGATGATGTGCAAACTGTCTCCGCTAATTTTGATATCGCCGATGAGGTGATGGAGCGGCTTGCCTCATAAGTTTTGATCGCCGTCATCTTTGTATAGGACCCCATGAGCCACGCACCCGCCGCCATCAAAATACTCGGCCTCGATCCAGGGTTGCGACGGACGGGTTGGGGGGTCATTGCGATCAACGGCAGCCGGCTGCAATTCGTCGGCGCTGGTTGCCTTACACCAAAGACTGATGCCCCGTTGTCTGAGCGGTTAGCAATCTTGTTTGACGGGGTGCAGGCAGTGGCCCGTGACCATGGCGTTCATGAAGCGGCGATTGAGGAAACCTTTGCCAACCAAAACCCACGCTCAACGCTCAAATTGGGGCAGGCCCGTGGTGTGGTGATGGTAGCGCCGGCTAGCCTGGGTTTGAGTGTGGGTGAATACCCGGCCAATCTAATTAAAAAATCCCTGACTGGTTTTGGTCACGCCGCCAAAGGCCAAATGCAGCATATGGTTACATCACTGCTTCCTGGCGCTGATTTGGGCAAGGGGCCCGGGGCTGAAGATGCGGCGGATGCATTAGCGGTCGCCATCTGTCATGCCCATCACCGGGGGGCGGCTGCCCGGGCGGCAAGTATAAATCAAGCGATTGCGGGGGCACGATGATTGCCAGCTTAAAAGGAACCGTGGCCGCCATCATGGCCGATCATGCCATCATTGATGTGGGTGGGGTGGGCTTCACCATTCAAGCCTCGGCCCGCACCTTGGGTATGTTGGGCGGGGTGGGGAATGGGGTCAGCATCCTCACCCATTTACAGATGCGCGAAGACGCGGTGACTCTGTTTGGCTTTGCTACCGGCGAGGAACAACAAGCCTTTAAATTGCTCACCAATGTCCAAGGGGTTGGTGGGCGCGTGGCTCTGGCCATTTTGTCGGTGATGACAGCTCAAGATTTAGCCACCGCCATTGCTGCGGAGGATAAGCGGGCGGTGACCCGCGCCGATGGTGTCGGGCCAAAATTAGCCCAGCGCATTGTCTCTGAAATGAAAGATAAGATCCCGCAATTGGTCGGCAGTGGTATGACGCCCGTGGTCGCTGCGGGGGCGAGTGGTTCTGCCAATGGTTCTGCCACCACCACTGCGGCAACGTCAGCCAGTGGTGGCCCGGGCGCTAAGGCTGGCCAGGGTGCCGGCGGTGACACGCCCACGGCGGTGGCCGATGCGGTCTCGGCCTTGGCCAATCTGGGCTATGACCGGTCTGATGCCCATCGTGCCGCGTTAAAAGCGGCCCAAGAGCTTGGTGATGGTGCCGCGCTGGATGATTTGATCAAACTGGGGCTAAAAGCCCTGGCACCAGCGTAAGGGCTCGGCCATGAGTGAGTTTTCCCCAAGCCGTCTCGTCGATGGCGAGCCAACGGAACATGATATCCCTGAAGGTCGCACCGATCACGCTCTGCGTCCTGAGAAGCTTGATGATTTCGTGGGCCAAGCCAAGCTGCGCGATAACCTCTCGGTCTTTGTGGGGGCTGCCGCCCAGCGGGGCGAGGCTTTGGACCACGCCCTGTTTCACGGACCACCGGGCTTGGGCAAAACGACGCTCGCGCA
>JBCCBF010000149.1:0-6768 GCA_039814445.1 Pseudomonadota bacterium | reverse complement strand
GCGGGGGCCAAGCTAGGCTACAGCCAGAAGGATGTGGAGTTTCACGGACATTCGATCGAATGCCGGATCAACGCCGAAGACCCCAAAACCTTTATGCCATCCCCCGGTAAAATCGATGGTTTTCACCCGCCGGGTGGCCTTGGGGTTCGGGTCGATAGCTCGCTTTACGATGGCTATGTGATCCCCCCCCATTACGACAGCCTTATTGCAAAACTCATTGTCCATGGCAGCAACCGCACGGAATGCCTGATGCGCCTGCGCCGGGCGCTGGGTGAGTTTGTTATCGGTGGCGTGAGCACCACTATCCCGCTCCATAGCTGGCTGATCGACCAGCCCGACTTTGCCAACGGCATGTATGATATCCGCTGGCTTGAAAAGAACCTCTGAGCCTGCTGCTAAGTGGCCCTGGATAAAGCCATGGATGCGGTTGAGTACCGGCCAGGTTTGTGGTTAGCAATGAGCCATGATTGAGCTAACCCCAGAATTGCTACTGCGTGCCTATACCATTGGGATCTTTCCCATGGCCGAAAGCGCGGGCAGCGATGAGCTGTTCTGGCTCGATCCAGAAATCCGCGGCATTATCCCGCTCGATACCTTTTATGTGCCTCGCCGATTACGGCGCACGGTGCGGCGCTCCCCCTATCGCGTCTCGGTGGATGAAGCTTTCGGCCAGGTGCTGCACCAATGTGCTGTGCCGACCCCCAAACGCCCGAAAACCTGGATCAATGATCAAATACGTGAATCCTACCAAGCGCTGTTCGATCGCGGCTATGCCCATAGTGTAGAGGTTTGGGATGGGCCCAGCTTGGTGGGCGGGCTTTATGGTGTTGCCATTGGTAGTGCGTTTTTCGGGGAGAGCATGTTCCAAACCCGCACCGATGCCAGCAAAATCGCCCTTATCCATTTGGTCGGGCGTCTACAAGCCGCCCAATATCGCTTGCTGGACACACAGTTCGTCACCGACCATTTAAGCCAGTTTGGCGCGATTGAAGTACCGCGGGCCCAATACAAAGCATTGTTAAACAATGCGTTAGCGCAAGATGCTGATTTTTATTCGCCATCCGCTGACGAGGCTTTGGCCACCGTTTTACAGCCAATCACCCAAACATCATAAATCGGGTGCTGGAGCGCTGAGAGCGCCGGGCTGGAAGCAAACATCCACCCGGTAAACACGATCTCGGGTTGCCGTTCTGGCGGGCGGTCGACAATCTCGACAAAGGCTGCCGCCTCGGGCTGTTCTTCGGGCGGGGTTTGTTGGCACGCCTGTACGGTGACGGCCAAGGTGCCCAGGGATTGGGTTTGCCCCACTGGTACCGCCAGGGTCGAGGTTCGGGCTGTAACCTTGTCCAGGGTGCGCAACACCGCCGTATCGCGGGCCTCATAGGACAATTCAGCCGCAATCACCATCGGGCACCACAGGCCCACCAGGAAAATAAAAATAAGGGCGGCGGAAAACAGCGCCAGATGACGAACCATCGGTTTAATTCTCACCGCCAGAGAACACCGCCTGACCGAGTAATTCTGACAAGCTTGGCGAGGATTGCGTATAGGCGATCTGATCACCATCCCGAAGCAAGTCATCCTCGGCCCCCGGTTCCAGCGCCAAATATTGACCACCCAGGAGCCCTTCGCTTTCGATCTTCGCCAGCGTGTCCGCGGGCAACTCCACACCAGGGTCAATGTTGAATGAGATCCGGGCCAGGAAGGTGGTCGGGTCCAGGTGCAGATCGGTGACGGTACCAACCTTAACCCCGCTGATCCGCACATCACTGCCGCTGCTGATGCCATCCACCCGGGAGAAATCAGCGCTCACATTATAGCCTTCAACGCTGCCAATATCCGTACGGTCGATGGCGAAAAACAAAAAGCCAACGCCAACCACAAGCACGGCCAAACCGATAATTGTCTCAAAGGCCTGATTACGCATCCGCTTTACTCATCTCAATCTTTGTTACCATCACTCAGGGGTCCAGGCTTCGTAATCACCTGTGGCTTTGTCCCGTTTGCCACCGCTTAACACATGGCCTGGTGGCCGGTAGGCATCGGGCGACAATGTTTGGTTGGGTTTATAGGGCTGCTGCCAATCGCGGGTAAAGCCCGCCATGCTTTTGTCTGGCACCTCATCCACCTGCCGATGCAACCATGCATGCCAGCCGGGTGGGACCGCGCTTGCCTCGGGCGTGTCTTTATACATCACCCAGCGTCGCTCAACCCCAGCCGGGCCAGGCTTACGGGATTTATAATAGCGATTGCCAAATTGATCTTCGCCAACCTGCTCGCCACCACGCCAAGTCATAAGCAACATGCTGGCGGTGGATAATGCACCGGCGAGTGATAACCATTTCATCGGATAAACAACCTTTGTTCACCATGCCTGCCATTGGGCCAGCATCGCATGCTGTGTGGATACCAACTCCCTCAAATAGACACCAGACTTAAGTCGGTCTCGGGGTGGCAACTTAGCCTTTCTCACGCATCAATCGGGCTTTTTCACGGTCCCAATCCCGCTGTTTTGTGGTTTCGCGCTTATCGTGCTGCTTTTTACCTCGTGCGACACCCACCTCCATTTTGGCAAAACCGCGGGGGTTAAAGTAAATCGAGATCGGCACCAGGGTAACGCCCCGCTGTCGGGTCAGGCCGATTAAGTTATTTAACTGCTTACGGCTTACCAACAGCTTACGCGGCCGGGTTGGTTCATGATTTAGTTTTTTATGGGCATGGGTGTACTCAGGAATATAGCTGTTGATTAAATACAGCTCCCCCTGTTCCACCGAGGCATAGCATTCGTTGATCGATCCCCGCCCCGATCGCAAGGACTTAACCTCGGTGCCGGTTAGCACCAGCCCCGCTTCGATTGTCTCATCGATAAAATAGTCAAAACGCGCGCGTCGGTTTTGGGCGACCACACGGCGTTTGGTTGGGCTTGATGATGACATGGGGATACGAAGTCTTGAGGCTGCGGGTCTTGGGATTATTAGGTCAGTTCAACAACCCAGCACTGACCATCGCGTCACGCACTTTGGCCTTCGTCTCATCACTGATCTCAACCAACGGCAAGCGACAAGCGGCCTGGGCTTTGCCCAATAATGACGCCGCATATTTCACTGGCCCAGGGCTGGTTTCGACAAACAAAGCTTCATGCAGCGGGGCCAGCCGGTCACGGATTTCCACCATGGTGGCGACATTACCCTCGGCCCAGGCGCTATGCATTTCCGAGCAAGCCCGTGGGGCCACATTGGCGGTGACCGAAATACAGCCATGGCCACCTTGGGCCAAGAAGGCAGTGGCGGTGCCATCTTCCCCAGACAATTGATTGAAAAAGCGCCCCACCTTAAGGCGGGTTTCCAAAGGCCGGGCTAAATCATTCGTTGCGTCTTTAACCCCTTGGATTCGTGGCAATTCAGCCAAACGCGCCATGGTCTCAACACTCATATCAATCACCGAACGGCCCGGGATATTATAGATGATGATTGGCAAGCCACAGGCGTCATGGATTGCTTGATAATGGGCAAAAAGCCCAGCCTGGGTTGGCTTATTGTAGTATGGTGTGACGATCAGCAATGCGTTCGCCCCCACACTCTCGGCATGTTTGGAAAATCGGATGGCTTCAGCCGTTGAATTTGACCCCGCCCCGGCAATCACTGGCACCCGGCCAGCCGCCGCCTCAACACATAATTCCACCACGCGCTCATGCTCATCATGGCTTAGCGTGGGGCTTTCACCCGTGGTGCCACAGGGCACCAAGGCGTTAGAACCTTCCTTGATTTGCCAGTCGACAAATGACTGGAAACCATCGACATCAATCTCATCATTATCGGTGAAAGGCGTAATGAGCGCAGGAATAGAACCGGTATACATGGGGCAGCCTTTAAAGATGCTAATGGGGGCGCATAAAGTTGGCCGCACCTTAGGCTGCGTCAACCGAAGCCGCAAGCAGGCACATGGGCAAAATCGACGAAATAGCCTGATGGCAGCGTTACTGGCCGTGGGATTGTGCCTGACACCAGCCATCAGCCTGGCCGAAGCCCCCCCGGTGCCAGCCCCCAAACCACAACAGAATACCAGCGTGTTGACCCCGGCGGCCAAGCCCATGCACGGGCGGCATATTGGTCCGCCCATCCCCTTGCCAAAGCCACAAGCCGGTGGCGCCCCCTCCGTCACCCAAGGTGATAATGGCATGGCGCTCGCGGCTTTGCTTACCCCGCTTAGTGATGAGGATTTACAGGTTTACCGCGCCGCCTTCCGGGCGATTGAGCAGGAACAATGGGATGATGCCTATCGCCTCGCCCAACAAACCCAGCACCTGCCCACCCAAAAGCTGATCAATTGGTTGCGCTTACGCGAAGGGAGGGATGACCCCAGCGACTTCCGGGCGATTGCTGACTTTTTGGATCAGAACCCAGAATGGCCTGGTGCGCGCAGCTTAAGCCGGCGGGCTGAGGCGATCATCCCGGCAAGCCTCACCAGTCAAGCGGTGATCGATTGGTTCCGTGCCTATCCGCCGCAAACGCTTATCGGAACCGATCGCTACGTCGCCGCCTTGCAGGCCCAAAGCCTTGAGCGCGAAGCCGCAAGCGCCATCCGCCAGCGGTGGATTAAGGGCCCGGTTTCCAGCCGCCAACAACGAGGGTTCTTGGCGGATCATCGTGGCCTGTTAACCCAACGCGACCATGAGGCGCGATTGGATCGGTTGATTTGGGACGGTGAGTATCAAGCCGCCCGTGCGATGCTGAGCCTTGTGGTACAGGATCAACGACGCTTGGCCGAAGCACGCTTGGCTTTGGCCGAACAAAAACCAGGCGTGGACGGCGCTATTCGGCGGGTTCCCGCTCACCTGCGCCAGGACCCAGGCTTGCTTTACGAACGCACGCGCTGGCGCCGTAAGCGGCTGCTGAACGATGGGGCTGCCGATCTGATCCTTGCGGCGGCCGGTACCAATAGCCAACAAAGCGTCTGGTGGGCGGAGCGTGAGATCATGGCCCGGCGTATGCTGGATGCTGGTGTGCCAGGCATGGCCTATAAGATTGCCGCCCAGCACAGCTTTGATGAGGGGCTTGAATTTGCCCAGCTTGAGTGGCTAGCCGGTTGGGTGGCCTTGCGCTCCATGAACCGCCCCACCCTGGCCGCCCAGCATTTCGCCACCCTGTATAATGGCGTCACCACACCGATCAGCAAAGCCCGCGGTGCTTATTGGGCAGGCCGTGCGGCTGAGGCGGCACAGACTACAGAAAAGGCCCTGGCATGGTATCAAACCGCCGCCCAGCACGCGACCACCTTTTATGGCCAATTGGCCGCCAGCCGCGTGCAATGGCTAAATGGTAAAACCGAAGCCGCGACCCTGGATTTGGATGAAGAAGCACCGGCCGAACGAGCCCAACGGGTCGCGTTCAGCCAAAGCGAATTTGTCAAGCTCGTCAGCGCTTTAGATCAAATTGGCGGCAATGCCTCCAAGCAAGTGCCCATGTTTATGAACCTGCTGCGCCGCACCGCGACCAGTGAGGCCGACTACCGGATGATCGGCGAGCTGGCGATCGCCATGCAGCGCCCCAGTGAGGCTATCAGCACCGCCAAAGCGGCGGCCAAGGAAGGCCATAGTTTGGTGGAGCTGGGCTATCCGCGGTTAGAGTTCCGCACAGAGCCTGTGCTTGAAACAGCGTTGGTGCACGCGATCATTCGTCAGGAAAGTGGGTTTAACCCCCTCGCCCACAGCCGCGTTGGTGCCTTGGGTCTGATGCAATTGATGCCGGCCACGGCCAATCAAGTGGCGCGGGAACAAAACCTGCGCCACAACACCGCCTGGTTGCTCTCAAAACCCGACCACAATGTGCGGCTCGGCACCCATTATTTGAGCGATATGATCGAACGGTATAACGGCTCTTATGTCTTGGCCATTGCGGCGTATAATGCTGGCCCAGGGCGGGTGGATGAATGGATTGATACCTATGGCGACCCCCGCACCCGGGCCGTGGATGTGATCGATTGGATCGAACGCATCCCCTTCCGGGAGACGCGCAATTATGTCCAACGGGTGTTAGAGGCAAACCAGGTCTATCGGGCCCGGATGGCCGGGGGTGTGGCGCCAGTAACCCTGGATGCCGATTTGCTCCGTTCGCGCCGTTGATCATCGGATAGGGCTATGGAAGAGCAACGGTACTTCCACGGGGTTAAAGCCTGTGTTTTCGATGCCTATGGCACGCTATTCGATCTGCCATCGGCGACCCACCAGCTCATGACGAACCCGGGGGACACGACAAAACTTACGGCCACCACAGAAACTGGGGCAGTAGCCTCCCCCACCAGTCTGGCCACCTACCCGGATAAAGCCGAGAGGCTGGGCCAAATTTGGCGGCAAAAGCAATTAGAGTATAGCTGGCTTCGGTCTTTAACCGGTCACTACACCTCGTTTTGGCAAGTGACCGCCGAGGCCCTTGATTACGCCCTTATCACCTGTGAGATCGATGACCCCGCCCTACGGGATGCTTTGTTAGATAGCTACCATCACCTAATCGCTTATCCCGATGTGGCGCCGGTATTGGATCGCCTAAAAACAGCGGGTCTCAGCACCGCTATTCTGTCCAATGGATCAGCCGCCATGCTCGATACTGTGGTGGCCAATGCCAAGCTCATAGCCTGGCTCGACACCGTCATATCCGCGGAAACCGCGCGTGTGTTTAAGCCTGACTACCGGGTTTATCAGCTAGCCTGTGACGCCCTGGGCCTGGAAGCCCACAGCATCTGTTTTCTGTCATCCAATGGGTGGGACGCGGC
>JBCCBF010000383.1:0-2327 GCA_039814445.1 Pseudomonadota bacterium | reverse complement strand
TGCGCGGCCGGTGCGCACGTTTTCCGGCCAGCGCCTGCCGACGGGGCCGGGGGTCATTGACGCCGGCGGCCGCCCGGGTCGGTCCTTCGTCCCCGAACGCCAGCAGGAAGCCCGCATCCACCCAACGCACCACATAGCCCAGAATGCCTTGGGCATTATTGGCCAGTTCTTGCTCCACATCGCTCTCGGGCCAATTGGGGCGTTCCACCACGGGGATGGTCAGCAGTTTATCAATCGGCGCCCGATCCCTGGTGGCTAAGCTGGCCTGTATGTCTGGCACGCTGATCGCGTGGTAATGGGTCGCGTGCAGGGTGGCAGCGGTCGGTGAGGGGACCCAGGCGGTGTTCGCGCCGGCCTTGGGATGGCCAGTTTTTTGGGTCAGCATGTCAGCCATCAGATCGGGCATGGCCCACATCCCTTTGCCGATTTGGGCTTTACCCCGGAAACCGCAGGCAAGACCGATATCCACATTCTGATCTTCATAGGCGCTGATCCAATCAGCCCCTTTGATATCGCCTTTCCGCACAAATGGGCCAGCCTCCATGGAGGTGTGAATCTCATCGCCCGTGCGGTCAAGGAAGCCCGTGTTGATGAAGAAAATACGGTCCTTCACTGCCCGGATACATTCCTTGAGATTGGCTGAGGTGCGGCGTTCTTCGTCCATGACCCCGACTTTGATCGTGTTTGGCTGGAGCGCCAGCAGCTCTTCCACATAACGGAAGATCTCATCGGTGAAGGCAACCTCTTCGGGGCCGTGCATTTTGGGTTTCACAATGTAAACCGACCCAGCCCGGCTGTTCTTTCGGTCGCTATCGCCGCGCAGATCATGCAACGCAATCAGCGGTGTGATGAAGGCATCCATCAACCCTTCGGGCGTTTCCTGGCCCTCGGCATCCAAGATGGTCGGGTTGGTCATCAAATGCCCCACATTGCGAAGCAATAGCAGGGAGCGACCATGGAGGGTGACAGGCTCACCGTTGGGGCTGGTATAAACCCGATCCGCGTTCATCTCACGGGTGACGGTTTTACCGCCCTTGTCGAAGGTTTCGCGCAAGCTGCCTTTAACCAGGCCGAGCCAGTTGCGATAGGCCAGTACCTTATCCTCGGCATCAACCGCCGCGACGCTGTCTTCTAAGTCGAGAATGGTCGACATGGCGCTTTCGAGCACCAGATCGGCAATACCGGCCTTATCATCCTTACCAATCGGGTGATCCCGGTTGATTTGGATATCCACATGGAGGCCATTATGGACCAGCAGCACCGATGACGGCGCCGTGGCATCCCCCTGGTAACCGGCGAATTGGGCGGTATCGGCTAGGCTGGTTTTGCCATCCTCCACGGCGATGGCAAGTTGCCCGCCTTCGATGCTGAGGGCGGTGGCTTTGGTCCAATCGCCAGCGGCTAAGGGCATGTACTGATTTAAAAAACCACGGGCCCAGGCGATCACTTTCGCACCGCGGGTCGGGTTGTATCCCCCAGCCCGCTCAGCCCCACCATCCTCGGCAATCGCATCGGTGCCGTACAGCGCATCATAGAGGCTGCCCCACCGGGCATTGGCCGCATTCAAGGCGTAGCGTGCGTTTAGGATTGGCACCACCAGCTGGGGACCCGCCACCTTGGATATCTCGGGGTCTGTATTGGCCGTGGTGATATCAAAATCTACCCCTTCGGGCACCAGGTAACCGATATCGGTGAGGAATGCCTTATAGTGATCCATATTCTGGACCGGGCCAGGGTTATACATGTTATAGGCATAAATTTTGTCTTGCAAGGCGTCACGCTTGTCCAACAGCGCACGGTTCTTAGGGCCTAATGTATCGAGCCCTTTTGTCATGCCATTCCAGAAGGCATCGGCCTCTATGCCGGTGCCGGGCAGCGCTTCGTTATTTACGAAATCCACCAGCTCTTGGGCGATTTTATAGCCGTTCACATCCACACGTGCGGTCATGGGTTTTCCTTTTTTATTAAGCGTAAAATAACGGCGCGGGTTAGCCAGCGTCTGCCGTGAGGCCCACTGCTTCAATGCCAGCAATGGCGGCGGCTTCGTCATTGTCGGAGGTATCACCGGTGATCCCGACAGCCCCGATTAACTCGTTGCCATCCTTGATCAACACGCCACCCGGAACGGGCACCAAATGACCATCAGCCAAGGCGTTTACCGATTGGATGAAATAGGGCTGTTCCTGGGCGCGGTTGAACAGTGCACGGCTACCCATGCCCAAAGACACGGCACCATAAGCCTTACCGAGCGTGAGGATGGCTCCAGCCTATTACGGCCAAAAGTTGCGTTCGGAACGTGGACGAAGCTGGTCAATGGGCGTCTGCAC
>JBCCBF010000387.1:0-2294 GCA_039814445.1 Pseudomonadota bacterium | reverse complement strand
CGCCAGTGGCAGGAATTGCTTCATGGCTCACGGTATTCGAACAGTTATTCCGAAGCCTTGCCAGATTTCGTCAAGCTGGCTGAAAGCTTCCATTGTGTGGGCCTGCGGGCCACCAACACCGATGAGCTGGATGATGTGATCGATGAGATGGTCGGTACTGACCGGCCCGTGATGGCGGATATCTGTGTTGATAAAGCCGAGAACTGCTTCCCCATGATCCCCGGCGGGGCAGCCCATAACGAAATCTTGTTGGGCCCGGAGGATACCCAAGACCCGGACAAGGCCGAAGATGGCATGGTGCTTGTCTAGCACCCACGCCACCGCATCATCACGGGGGCCGCGGGTGCGTTATCCTGTGAAAAACTTGCGAGGAGGGGGCGTTTGCGCGTACACCCCTCTTCATCGAAGAACGAAACACTAATCCCGACCCATCCTATTGATCTGGCTGATACGGCGTGTTCTCGCCCATTCTCTCTTATCGGCCCATAGCTGTTGATTGACATCATGAGTGACGACGAAAAAGCCCTGGAGCGGCATACCCTGGCTGTGATCGTGGACAACGAACCCGGTGTTTTGGCTCGGGTTATTGGCCTGTTTTCTGGCCGTGGCTACAACATTGAAAGCCTGACGGTGGCCGAAACCGACGCCAAGAAATCCTTGAGCCGGATCACGGTTGTCACCATCGGCACGCCCATGGTGATCGAACAGATCAAAGCCCAGCTGGAACGGCTGGTGCCAGTCCACCGCGTCTCTGATTTGACCGAAGAAGGGGCGTTTGTGGAACGTGAGCTGTGCATGGTCAAAGTGACCGGCCAGGGCAATGATCGGATTGAAGCCCTGCGGATCGCCGATATCTTCCGCGCTAGCGTGGTCGATAGCACCCATGAAAGCTTCGCTTTTGAAATCACGGGTAAGGCCGGGAAGATCGATGCCTTTATCGAACTGATGCGCCCCTTAGGCATGGTTGATGTCTCCCGCACCGGGTCTGTCGCCATGTCGCGCGGTAAGGCCGGTCTTTAATCATTCCTCCCGTCTCAACAGAACCAACAATCATCTAACCACCCCACTAAAAGGAACCACCCCATGCGCGTTTATTATGACCGCGACGCTGATGTGAATTTGGCCAAAGGCAAAAAGATCTGCATCGTTGGCTATGGCAGCCAAGGCCACGCCCATGCTCTTAACCTGAAAGATAGCGGCGCCACTGATGTGCGCGTTGCCCTGCGCGAAGGCTCATCCACCCGCAAAAAAGCCGAAGCCGATGGCTTTACCTGCATGACCCCAGCCGAAGCCGCTGGCTGGGCCGATGTGATGATGATGCTAACGCCTGATGAGCTGCAAGCTGAAATCTACAACGCTGATCTGGCGCCGAACATGAAGGAAGGGGCGGCACTGTTATTCGCCCACGGTCTCAACGTGCATTTCAGCCTGATTGAGCCACGCTCTGACATCGATGTCCTAATGGTTGCGCCCAAAGGTCCCGGCCATACGGTGCGCTCTGAGTATCAAAAAGGCGGCGGCGTACCCTGCTTGATCGCCATCCACCAGGACGCCACGGGCAACGCCCATGATCTGGGTCTGTCCTATGCCAGCGCCATTGGCGGTGGCCGCGCCGGTATTATCGAAACCACCTTTAAAGAGGAATGCGAAACCGATCTGTTCGGTGAACAGGTTGTGCTGTGCGGTGGTTTGTCTGCCTTGATCACCGCTGGTTTTGAGACCCTGGTCGAGGCCGGATACGCGCCAGAGATGGCTTATTTCGAATGCTTGCACGAGGTGAAGCTAATTGTGGATTTGATGTATGAGGGCGGGCTTGCCAACATGCGTTATTCCATCTCAAACACAGCCGAATACGGTGATTACGTCACCGGCCCACGGATCGTGACTGAAGAAACCAAAGCCGAGATGAAGCGCGTGCTTGATGACATTCAATCCGGTAAATTCACCCGGGATTGGATGCTGGAGAACCGTGTGGGCCAGACCAGCTTCAAAACTACTCGCCGCAATCACGCCGGCCACGAGATCGAAGAAGTCGGCGAAAAGCTCCGCGGCATGATGCCCTGGATCGCCAAAAACAAGCTGGTCGATAAAGCGAAGAACTAAAGCCAACCAATAACAATTGGTTGCCAATAAGAAAAGCCCCGCATCCGATGATGACGGGGCTTTTTGTAGCCACGGTGGTTTTACCGCAAGCTCTCTTCTCGTTCGCCGACGCGGCCATAGAGTTGGGTCGGGGTACGGTCAGCGATGGCTGATGGCGTTTGGTTTAAATACCCCAGAGTACGCACGGTTGG
>JBCCBF010000148.1:0-6771 GCA_039814445.1 Pseudomonadota bacterium | reverse complement strand
GGCTCATCATTCAGCCGGTCAAAAATCTCATGAGAGGTTAAGCCCTCGGGGATGATATGGCGGTGTACCACCACATCGCCCGCTTGTAACCGCGCCAAGACCGACCGTGGAGACGCGCCTGGATCAAAGCGATATTCGCCGGCCTTTAGGTCAGAGCCCAGCCCATGCAAACGCGCCCACAATTTCAGCGCTTGGGTGCGGTCGATCACTTGGTTGTAGAAAAGCGCTTGGGCAATCCCATCAAAAGAAGTGCCCGGCTCGATAATCACCGTGGCCTCTTGGCCCAGAGGCCCCGCATTATTGGCCCAGCGCTCAAGCCAGGTATACGTGCCGGCCACAAACAAACCAGCCCCAAGGACAACACTCAGAACTATTAGCAGGGCAATTTTGCCCACCGATATGCGTGGTGGCTGATCCTCGGTTTTCGTGGATGGCTGATTTTGGTCGCTGCTTGGCCGGCTACCCGGGTCGTCACCGGAACCGCCGGTTGGGTGATGACCACTTGGGTCGTGACCGCTTGGGTTATGGCCAGCTAGATTATCACCTGGTTCAGTCATGGGTGGCCGCCATGGTTGGCTTTATGCCGCCGCTTTGAATATCAGGCTCGCATTGGTGCCGCCAAAACCAAAGCTGTTGGATAGCGCCACATCAATTTTGCGTTCTTTCGCCTCAAGCGGCACCAAATCAATGCCGCCAATGCCATCGGATGGGTCTTCCAAATTCAGGGTTGGTGGGCAAACCTGATCACGAATGGCTAGGACTGAGAAAATAGCCTCGACTGCACCCGCCGCGCCCAATAAATGGCCCACAGCTGATTTGGTGGATGAGATGCTGACATCATTCATGTCATTGCCGAGCAGGCGGCGCACAGCGTTGATTTCGATCTCATCACCCAGCGGGGTAGAGGTGCCATGGGCGTTTACATAATCCACATCGCTGGCTTGTAAGCCCGCGCGCTTCAAGGCGGCCTTCATGGCGCGATAACCGCCATTGCCGTCCTCAGCCGGAGCCGTCACATGGTAGGCATCACCAGACATGCCGTAACCGATCACCTCGGCATAGATGGTGGCACCACGCTTTTTGGCGTGCTCATATTCCTCAAGCACAACCACACCAGCCCCCTCACCCATGACAAAGCCATCGCGCCCTTTATCGAATGGGCGTGAGGCTTTTTCCGGGGTATCATTATAGCTGGTCGATAAGGCACGACAGGCGGCAAAACCAGCGATACCAAGACGGTCAACGGTTGCCTCGGTCCCGCCGGCCACCATCACATCAGCATCATCCAGCGCGATCATCCGGGCGGCATCACCAATGGCGTGCGCCCCCGTGGCACAGGCTGTCACCACCGAGTGATTGGGGCCACGAAAACCATAACGAATAGACACTTGGCCCGATGCCAAATTGATTAAACAAGCGGGAATAAAGAACGGTGATAAGCGCCGCGGGCCTTTATCCTGCATGATGATGGAGCTTTCATCGATGGTTTTCAAACCACCAACACCCGACCCAATCATCACACCGGTGCGGTCTTTGGATTCATCATCCTCAGGCGCCCAGCCAGAATCTTTGATCGCCTCATCAGCCGCCGCCATAGCGAGGACGATAAACCGACCATTCTTGCGCTGATCCTTGGCCGCCATGATGGCGTCAGGATCAAAACCATGATCACCATCATCGGCGGTTGGCACGGTGCCGGCAATGCGGCATGGCAAATCGCTGACATCAAACTGGGTGATCTGTTTGATCCCCGATTGGCCAGCAATCAAACGCTCCCAGCTCGCAGTGGCGGAACCCGCCAGCGGTGAGACCATTCCTAAACCTGTGACAACCACACGACGCATGGCGATTTTCCCCAAATTTTCCCGACAAGAGTATCCGACGCCGATATCGGCATCGGCGTCTGGATCACTTAGGCGCTGGCGTTGGCTTTGATGAAGTCAACGGCGTCGCCAAAGGTAAGAATTTTTTCGGCGGCATCGTCTGGGATTTCCACACCGAATTCTTCTTCAAAGGCCATGACAAGCTCAACCGTGTCCAGGCTGTCTGCGCCCAGATCATCGATAAAGCTAGCTTTTTCGGTCACTTTGTCCTCTTCAACACCCAGGTGCTCGACGACAATCTTTTTTACGCGCTCAGCAACATCAGCCATTGGCTGGTCCTTCCTTACTCAGTTTCTTGATAATTGGGCCAAGGCCCTCATCGACAATCAGCCGAGACAACGACTGACTAAACTTAAAATCCGCGGTCCCTTAGCATGATTGAGCACAACGCGCCAAGTTTGTTCGGCAAGTTATGCGCAACCAGACCCAAAATGGGTCAAATCATGGCCATGCCACCGTTTACATGCAGGGTTTGCCCGGTCACATACCCAGCCTCGGGCGATGACAGATACGCCACCGCCGCCGCGATATCATCAGGATTACCAAAAGTACCTGTGGGAATCCGCGATAACATGCCATCGCGCTGCTTATCATCCAAGGCATCGGTCATAGCGGTTTGGATGAAACCGGGAGCGATACAGTTTACCGTAATGCCACGGCTAGCGACCTCTTGGGCCAGCGATTTCGACATACCTATCATGCCGGCTTTTGCAGCGGCGTAATTGGCTTGGCCCGGGTTGCCCGTGACACCAACCACAGAAGTGATGCCAATGATTCGGCCCCAGCGGCGTTTCATCATGCCGCGCAGTAATGCTTTCGCCAGGTTAAAGGGCGCGGTTAAATTCACATCCAGAACCGCCTGCCAATCCTCAGCCTTCATCCGCATGGCGAGCTGATCACGGGTAATACCCGCATTATTAACCAGAATATCCACCTGGCCGGTGACACCTTCGGCATCTTTGGCCAGCTGGTCGATACCCGCTTGATCGCCCAAATTAGCGGTCACCACCTGGACCCGGTCACCACCGATGGCTTGCGCCACCGCATCCAAAACACCTTGCCGTGTCCCGGATAAAATAACGGTGGCACCGCTATCATGCAGGCCCTTGGCAATGGATTGGCCCAAGCCCCCAGAGGCGCCGGTGATCAGCGCGGTTTTTCCCTCAAGACTAAACATAATGTCCTCGAAACCTTGTTGGTTAGCTGAGCGCTGTGGCCAGCGCTTCAATCTCAGCGGGCGTTCCAGCATTGCCCGCGGTTATGCTGCGATCGATCCGTTTGACCAAACCGGTCAAAACCGCGCCCGCGCCTAATTCGTATATCGCTTCGACGCCTTGGGCCGTCATATAGCCCACGCATTCGCGCCACCGCACAGTACCCGTCACTTGCTCCACCAAAATTCGGCGCAAATCCGCGGGGGCGTCAACCGCCTGGGCGGTAATGTTGCTCACCAATGGTAAGCTGGGCGGTGTCAAATCCGTTTGCGCTAGGGCGTCTGCCATGGCATCGGCCGCGGGTGCCATCAAACGGCAGTGAAACGGTGCGCTCACCGGCAATGGCAAGGCCCGTTTGGCGCCCTTTTCTTTTGCCAGGGCAATGGCGCGTTCGACCGCTTTTGCTGTACCGCTGACCACCACTTGGCCTGGGGCGTTATCATTCGCCACGGCCAAAACATCATCCTCAACGGCATCTGCGACCAAGGCCGTCACCGCGTCCAGATCAAGCCCCAATATCGCCGCCATGGCCCCCTCACCCGGTGGGACAGCCGCTTGCATCGTCTCACCACGCAACCGCAGAAGTTTTGCCGTGGTGCCGATATCGAGCACGCCAATGGCAGCGCAAGCACTGTATTCACCCAAGGAATGCCCGGCAACCATCGTGCCCTTATCCGCGAGCTCAATATTAAAATCGCGCCGTAGGACCTCAACCGTGGCCAAGCTCACCGCCATCAAGGCAGGTTGGGCATTCGCTGTTAAGGTTAGCTTTTCGGCTGGCCCTTCAAACATCAGTTTCGATAGGTTTTGCCCCAGGGCATCATCGATCTGTTCATAGATTTCGCGGGCCGCCCCAAAGGTTTCGGCAAGCGCATGCCCCATTCCTGGTTTTTGGCTACCCTGGCCAGGAAACACAAAGGCGGTCGTTGGCATAATCAATACCTTATCAATGACAGTCGAGGGGCTAATCGGGCCGCTTTGCCCTAGATCAGACAGAAGATTTGTCCGGCACTGATACCAAGCAGGCTTCGCATGTCAACCAGACATGTGCTGGGTGCGTGGCAAGGCGAGTGCGCTGTGCGCTCCGGTTTAAATCACTATAGGGCTTGAGTTTCCTTTGCGTCTGGCTATAGTGCGGCTGCTTTTCCCCTGGGGAAAACACCTCCTTGCCGGGTTTTTGATGGACCCGGCTAGACCTGAGCGGCCGACCACAACACCCGTTGATGGCACGGCGTCAGGACACTGAATAGCCAAAAGGAGCACATTGCAGTGGCTTTATACGAAACCGTGTTTATCGCACGGCAGGACGTCTCGGCTGGCCAAGTGGATGCCATCGCCGAAAGCCTGACCAGCATTATTAACGAGCAAGGTGGCAAGGTTCAGAAGACCGAGAATTGGGGTCTTCGTTCACTCGCCTACCGGATCCAGAAAAACCGCAAAGGGCATTATGTTCTGCTCGGCATCGACGCGCCACCGGCCGCGATCGCAGAAATGGAGCGGTCTTTACGCTTTAACGAAGACGTCATTCGCTACATGACTGTGCGGGTGGACGAGATCAATGACGAGCCGTCGGCTGTGTTGCAGCAACGTGATCGTGGTGATCGCGGCGACCGTGGCGGTCGCGGTGGTGACCGCGGTGATCGTGGTGACCGGCCAAGCCGTGGCCCACGCCGCGAAAGCGCCTCTGATGACAATAAAACAGAACAAACCGAAGCCGCAGGAGATGACGCATGAGTAACGCACGTGGAGCACGCCGGCCGTTTTTACGCCGTCGTAAAACTTGCCCATTTTCTGGTGATGCCGCCCCGGCCATTGATTACAAAGATGTCCGCTTACTGTCTCGCTACATCTCAGAGCGCGGTAAGATTGTCCCCAGCCGGATCACCGCCGTCTCAGCAAAAAAGCAGCGCGAATTGGCCAAAGCAATCAAACGCGCCCGCTTTTTATCACTGCTGCCCTATGTGGTGAAAACGTAAAGGAGACAATGAAACATCAATGAGCTAACGGCATAACGCCATGGCGCAGAACCAAACCAACCAACCCCCAGAACCAACCTCGCCGGTTCCCACGGATACATCCTTAAAGATGTCGATCTTGGGCGGTCTGATATGGGGTGTTCTTAATGTTCTGGTGGTTGTCGCGGGTCAGCTCTTAGGCGCGTCGACGAGTGTGGTGGTAACGGTGATCAGCTTGATCTCGTTATACCTGGCACCCTTGCCGCTCCTCTTTGCTGGTTTTGCGTTTAGCTTTGATGCTGCTTTGATCGCCTCGATCCTGGTGCTGATCGCCTCCATTGCGTTTTTGGATGGTCAAACAGCCATTGTGATTTTTGGCGGTCTGTGTGTGCCGATCATGCTGCTTTTGATCATGCATGATTATCGGTTTTGGCGCTGGCGGCCTGATCCTAGGCCCCATATTGCCAACACAGAAAAAAGCGGTGTTCTCGCTAAAATAGAGTGGTTGTATCGGCCCAATGTCAGCCATGACCGGTTTCGCAGCGGTACTTGGTTGACGGCCACCGCCCTCTATTTCGGCGTGATGCTTGCGATCATTGAATTACTGCTGGGTGGGTTGGGTTTTGAAACAATCCATCACAGCATCTTCGGCTCATTTAACATCGAAGAGATGACCCCCAAGGAAGTTCAAGGCGCCCAGCTAATCTTCCCAATTATTGAATTGGTACCAGCCGGGCTCGCGGGCTTTACGATTTTGTGGATCATCCTCTCGATCAAGATGTGTTTGCTGTTGATACGATTTAAGCGTGGCAGTGATCAGCCGCGCCTAGCAATTGCCGCTGGCGCGTTACCTGTTTGGTATATTCTGATCATCTTTTGCTTAAGCGTTGTTGCCAGCCAATTGGCCGGACAAGAAAGATTTATCCTGGGGAATATGGTGGTTATTTTGGCGATCCCCGGGTTGGTTGTTGGATTGGGAGTGGTGCACCATTTAGCCGGTTTGTTCCGCTTTCCCTTTATTGCTTTAACGGTGCTGTATTTGGTCATCATGGCCGGTTTGCAGTACTGGTCTTTGACCGTTTTGACGGTCATGGGTTTTTTAGATGCGTCCTTGCAAATTCGTGAATGGCTAAGCGCGAAACTCGGGCGGAGAATGGAGAAGAAATATGCTTGACGTAATTTTGCTAGAGCGCGTCGAAAATCTGGGTCAGATGGGCGATGTGGTGAAGGTAAAGCCGGGTTTTGCCCGTAATTTCCTGTTGCCTCAGGGTAAAGCCCTGCGGGCCAATGATGACAACATGAAGTTCTTTGAAAGCCAGAAGAAAGAGCTTGAAGCCCATAACCTGAAGCGGCGCGAAGAAGCCCAATCAGTTGGTGAGAAGATGGATGGCCAAGAGCTAGTGCTGGTGCGCCAGGCTGGTGAATCTGGTCAGCTTTATGGCTCGGTAACAGCCCGTGACGTGGCCGATGCCCTGAACCAGGCTGGCTTTAAAGTGGGCCGTGGCCAAGTGGTGCTGAACCAAGCCATCAAGACCCTCGGCTTGTTTGACATTCGCGTGTCATTGCACCCCGAAGTGGCCGTGACGGTGAACGTGAACATCGCACGCTCGGCTGATGAAGCGGTGATCCAACGCGAACGCGGCGGTGCCTTGGTCCGTAATGATGAAGGTGAGTTGGTCACCGAAGAGCAGCTGAAAAACAGTGAGATCGAGCAAATCG
>JBCCBF010000436.1:0-1533 GCA_039814445.1 Pseudomonadota bacterium | reverse complement strand
GCTATCGCGGGATTTATGCAGAACCTCATGCCAGCCGATCACAGCCCCGCCTGCTTTTGCCATACGCTCCAGGGCATAGCGCGGCAAAAGCTGAAGATTAACCGTGGCAAGCGGATGACCAGCCAATGGGTTGGGCGCCAGCGATTGGCGATTTATTTCGGGTAAGGTATCCATAAACTGCTACACCCAACAATGGGTCGCTCCCTATTCTGGTGAGCGTACCTTACCGCTTTTGCGTCAACTTACTTTGATCTGGGTCAACATCCCGTGAAAAACCCGCCCGTCACCCATCACTCAATTACTCCGCCCGATTGGGCGGTGACGGCACAAACAAGCCGGCTGATGGCGGTGTTTCAATCGGCGGGCTACGCGCTGCGGTTTATTGGCGGGTGCGTTCGTGATGCCCTGCTGGATGAACGACCCCATGATTTAGACCTCGCCACCGACGCCTTGCCTGATCGCGTCATGGCCTTGGTGGATGAGGCTGACGGCATGAAGGCCATCCCCACCGGTATTGACCATGGCACGGTGACTGTTTTGGTCGATGATGAACGCTATGAGATCACCACCTTGCGCCAGGATATTGACACCGATGGTCGGCATGCTGTGGTGGCTTTTGGCACCGATTGGCAGGCTGATGCCCAGCGCCGGGATTTCACCATCAACGCCCTGAACATGACCGCCGATGGGGTGATCGAGGATTGGACCGGTGGTTTTGCTGACCTGAAAGCCCATCGCGTTCGGTTTATCGGGACCGCGGCCACCCGGATCCAAGAAGACTATTTGCGCATGCTCCGGTTCTTCCGGTTCCATATCCGTTTTGGCGGTGACGCGCCCGACCCTGACGCCATGGCTGGCTGTCGCCAATTTGCGGATCAGGTGACCCAATTATCGGGTGAGCGGATCCAGGATGAGATAAGCCGCTTGATTGTCATCCCCCAGGCAGAACGCGCCCTGGTGCTTATGGATCAAGTGGGGTTGCTGCGGGCGGCGATGACGGTGGATGTGTCGCCTGATTATCTGGCAAAAGCCGTGGCCTTTGACCGCTACCCACGGGCCAATGGCTTGTTAGGCTGCCGCCTGTTGCTGCCCGATGACCAGGCGCAGCTGAACCAGGTGGCGGATCGCTTGAAAATCAGCAATGCCGGGCGGCGGCGGCTGATCAGCACAGCCGGTGTGGCCCATGTCGATTGGTCACGAATGACTGTGAAGCGATTGCGCCTGCTGGCGTTTCGTGAGGGCCGGGAAGCAGCGCAGGATTTCTTGTGGCTAGCTGTAACCCGCGGGTTTATCGACGCCGATCAATTCACGGCGTTCCATGATGACCTCGCCGCGTGGGAGCCGCCCGCCCTGCCAGTGGATGGGCATGATGTTATGGCCCGCGGCATCGGCGCTGGTCCTATGGTGAAACAGGCCCTCAGCCATTTGGAAGAATGGTGGTTCGATCAGGATTGCCAGGCCGATCAAGCGGCCCTGTTGGCAGAGTTGGACCGCTGGCAATCGGTGCAAGAGACACACGCCAATAGTAATCTG
>JBCCBF010000384.1:0-2324 GCA_039814445.1 Pseudomonadota bacterium | reverse complement strand
TCTAAACAGAAAAACATTGGAACCACCCATTTCTTAATAGGGAACCTTTGGAACCTTCAGTTCCTAAACAGGAAAACATCGGAACTACACATTTCTAAATAGGAAACATTGGAACCTTCAGTTCCTGAACCAGAAAACATTGGAACCACAGTTATGGCCAGTCGGACGGTTTTAAGCAAGATTTCCTGATCACCCACTTCTTCAATCCACCGCGTTACCTGCGGTTGTTGGAGATTGTGGCGGGGCCGGAGAGCCGTCAGGAATTGGTCGATGGCATCACCGCGTTTGGTGATAAGGCGCTTGGTAAGGCGGTCGTGAAGTGTAACGACACCCCGGGCTTTATCGGTAACCGGATCGGCACCTTCTGGATGCAATCGGCGATCAACGCGACGCTTGATCTGGACCTCACGGTGGAGGAGGCGGACGCCATCCTTTCGCGGCCCATGGGCTTGCCGAAGACCGGCGTCTTTGGCCTGTTGGATTTGGTGGGTATTGACCTGATCCCTTACATCTCAGCCAGCCTGATCAAGTCACTGCCGGCTGATGATCTCTACGTCACAGAAAACCGTCAGGTGCCGTTGATGGATAAGATGATCGAGGATGGCTATACCGGCCGCAAGGGCAAGGGTGGCTTCTACCGCATCAACCGCGAAGGCGGCGGTAAGGTTAAAGAGAGCATCAACCTCAAGACCGGCGAGTATACGAAAAGTGAGAAATCCCGGCTGGAGAGCGTGGATGCGGGCAAGAAGGGCCTGCGCGCTCTGGTGGAACATCCTGACAAAGGCGGCCAGCTGGCCTGGCGGGTGCTCAAGGAATCTCTGGTTTATTCCCTCAAGCTCGTGCCGCAGATCGCCGATGATATCGTCAAGGTGGACGAGGCCATGCGTACCGGGTTCGGTCGCAAATTTGGCCCGTTCGAAATGCTCGACCAGCTGGGCGTGGAATGGTTCACCGATAAGCTGAAAGAAGAAGGCATCGAGATCCCGGCTTTCTTGGAAACCGCTGCGGGTCGCCCGTTCTATAAGGTTGAAGATGGTCAGCGTTACTACCTGACCACGGCTGGTGAGTACGCCAAGATCGAGCGCCCGGAGGGCGTGATGCTCTTGGCCGATATCAAACTCGCCTCTGAGCCGGTGGCCAAGAATGGCTCAGCCTCGGTCTGGGATATCGGCGACGGTGTCCTGTGCTTTGAGTTCACCGGCAAGATGAACTCCCTCGATGAGAACGTCTTCAAGATGTACCAGAAGGTCATGGGCCTGATCGATGCTAAGACCTACAAGGCGCTGGTGATCTATAACGAAGGCAGCAATTTCTCGGTCGGTGCTAATCTGGGCCTCGCCATGTTTGCCGCCAATATCGCCCTCTGGCCCCAGGTCGAGGAAAGCGTGCGCGTCGGCCAACAGGTCTATAAGGCCTTGAAATACGCGCCGTTCCCCGTGGTGGGTGCGCCCTCGGGCATGGCCCTGGGCGGCGGCTGTGAAATCCTACTCCATTGCGATGCGGTGCAAGCCCATGCCGAGACCTATACCGGCCTTGTTGAAGTCGGTGTGGGCCTGATCCCCGGCTGGGGCGGTTGTAAGGAAATGCTCGCCCGCCACTTTGCCAACCCGAAACGCCCCGGTGGTCCCATGCCAGCCGTGAGCCAAGCGTTTGAGACGATCGGTACGGCCAAGGTCGCTAAATCCGCGATCGAAGCCCAAGAGCTGCTCTATTTCAAACCCGGTGATGGTGTGACTATGAACCGCGACCGGGTGCTCTTTGATGCCAAGCAAACAGCACTTACACTGGCCCAAGACTACACGCCGCCCGAAGAGCCGGTGTTCAACCTGCCGGGTGCGGCGGCCGAGACGATCTTTAACACGACCGTCGATGGCTTCGCGCTCCAGGGTAAGGCAACACCCCACGATGTGGTGGTCTCGGCCCATTTGGCGAAAGTGTTGAGCGGTAAGGATATGACCGTGGAGATGACCGAAGATGAAGTGCTGGAACTAGAGCTCGTGGAGTTCATGAAGCTCGTGCGTACCGCTGGCACCCTCGACCGGATTGAGCACATGCTCAGCACCGGCAAACCACTTCGGAATTAAGAACAAGCAAGAATAAGGGAGTACAAACCATGCCTAGCTATAGTGCCCCAATCGAAGACATGCGGTTCCTCCTGCATGATGTGTTAAAGGCCGGTACGCTCACTGAGTTGCCAGGCTATGAGGAGATGAACCTCGAGCTGATCGACACGGTGCTCGAAGAAGCGGCCAAGCTCGCGGAAAACGAGTTGTTCCCGCTGAACCAAGTGGGTGACCAAGAGGGCTGTACATACGAAAACGGTG
>JBCCBF010000131.1:0-7287 GCA_039814445.1 Pseudomonadota bacterium | reverse complement strand
GGTCCAAGGCTTACTCAGCCAATGATGTGGGCTGGCGATCAGCGCCGGTTAACTGCCAAACGCCGTATACCGTAGCAATCGCCAGCAGGGTTTTGAGCACCGTACCAGCACTGAATTTGGTCACATTAAGGATGAAGGCTGCTTGCAGGCCGCCATCCATAAACCCTCCCAACCAGAGGATACCGGGCACAAAGACCAAGAGGTGCGCCAAAGTCATACCAATAATCACGGATAACAGACGCAACCGGCCTTTTACCTGGCAGGCCGCACCAGCCAGGGCACCAGCGATTAAAAAGCCAAGCAAATAACCACCGGTCGGTCCAACCATATAGGCCCAGCCAATGCCTTTCTCAGGCGTGCCCGCAAAAACCGGCAAGCCCATGGCCCCTTGAGCCAGGTAAAGCGCCACCATGGCAAAACCCACGCGCCAACCGGCAAGCCCAGCGAGCGCCAAAATGGCATAGGTCTGCATGGTCATCGGCACGGGCCAGAACGGCACCTGAATCTTTGCCGATAACCAGAGCAATTGAGCGCCGATCACCGTCAGCAAAAAGCCACGTAACAGCTTGGCCGTGTTGTTATCCCCCACGGGGATCAGGCGATCCATGAGCGTGGTACTGGTTGGTGATGTGGCAACGGCGGTGTTCATGAGTGTTCCTTTAATCAATCGATAGCACGCCTTTGCTGGCGTCTTTTGTCTGTTGGCTCTTTGGTTAACGGGCGCAGCCCATAGATGCAAGATCGTAAGCCAAGATTAGGGCGTTAGGAGAACTTATTGGATCGCGGGAAGCCCGTGGGCACCATGCGTCCCGCCTGGCCGCGTTTGCCCATCCAGGCCATATACTCGGTCTCAGTCCGCACCCCGTCACCCCGCTTCCATTGCAAGCCGTCTTCGGCCTTCATGGTGGTGATGTCAGCCAGCCGGCCATCTTTATAGCGCTGGAGGATCACGCCGCGACCCCGGGCCAATTCGGGCAACTCGTCGAGCGGGAAAATCAGCAGTTTGCGGTTGGTACCAACGACCACCACATGGTCCGCTCCCTCGGCGATGGGCAGGCAGACCGCGGCCTCGGTGGCACCAGACACGTTCATCACCTGCTTACCGTTCTTGGTCTGGGCAATCACATCCTTTTCCGCGACCCGGAAGCCCCGGCCATCACTGGCGGCCAGGATCAATTGGCGTTCGGGATCATGGGGCGCCATGGAGACGATATCGGCATCATTGGGCAAATCGACCATCAGACGCACGGGCTCGCCATAGCCGCGCCCCGGCGGCAGCTTATCGACGCCAATGGTGTAAAAGCGTCCATTGGTGCCAAAAATCACCAACCTATCGGTGGTCTCAGCATGGAGCGCAAAGCGGGCGCGGTCGCCTTCCTTAAAGCGCAGATCGGCGGCGTTGTTGATGTGGCCTTTCACAGCACGGATCCAGCCCTTGGCAGAACAAACCACCGTGACCGGCTCACGCTCAACCATGGCTTCCACCGGCACATCGTCTAGGGTTGGGGCCTCACCAATGACGGTGCGCCGTGCCCCCAGGGCTGTGTCCTGGCCAAACTCTTTGCCCACTTGCTTGATTTGCGTCCCGATGACTTTCCAGCGCCGCGCGGGCTTTTCGAGCAGATCGCGGAGATCCGTTTGCTCGGCCGAGAGCGCGTCATATTCCTTGCGGATTTCCATCTCTTCAAGCTTACGCAGGGCGCGCAAGCGCATGTTGAGGATGGCGTCGGCCTGGACTTCCGTGAGGTCAAAAGCCTTGATCAAGCTTGCCTTCGCGTCGTCCTCTTCCCTGATAATCCGGATCACCTCATCAAGGTTGAGATAGGCCACCAGATAGCCGCCGAGCACTTCCAGGCGGTGGGCGATTTTCTCTAACCGGTGGTTCGTCCGGCGGATCAGCACCTCATGGCGGTGATCAAGGAACGACAGCAGCACCTCGCGGATATTCATCACCCGCGGCACCCGCCCGTCTTCCAACACGTTCATATTGAGCGAGAAGCGGTTTTCCAGATCCGTGTTGCGGAACAGGCTTTCCATCAACAACTCGGCTTCCACATTGCGGCTACGCGGCACCAGGACCACGCGCACGTCTTCGGTGCTCTCATCACGCACATCATCGAGCAACGGTAGTTTGCGCTCTTGCATCAAATCGGCAATGCGTTCGATCAGCTTGGCCTTTTGCACCTGGTAGGGAATTTCGGTGACCACGATCTGGTACTGGCCATTACCCAGGGGCTCCACTTCCCACTTGGCACGCAGGCGGAACCCGCCCCGTCCCGTGGCATAGGCTTGCACCACATTATGGGCATCCTCGACCAAGGTGCCGCCGGTCGGGAAGTCTGGCCCGGGGATCATCTCATGGAGCGCTTCAAAGCTCAGATTACGGTTTTTGATGAGCGCCACCAAGGCGTTACACAACTCGGCCACATTGAAGGGCGGGATGTTGGTTGCCATGCCCACGGCGATGCCCGAGGCACCATTGGCCAGCAAATTGGGGAAGGCAGCGGGCAGAACAATGGGTTCCTTGCCCTCACCATCATAGGTCTCACGGAAATCAACGGCGTCTTCGTCGATGCCTTCGAGCATCAATTCGGCGACGCGGGTCAGGCGGGCTTCGGTGTACCGCATGGCGGCGGCGTTATCGCCATCGATATTACCGAAATTGCCCTGGCCATCGACCATGGGATAGCGCTGGGCAAAGTCCTGGGCCAACCGCACCATGGCGTCATAGACCGCCGTATCACCATGGGGGTGGTATTTACCGATGACATCACCGACCACCCGGGCTGATTTCTTCGGCGACGTATTGGGGCCCAAGTTCAACTGGCTCATGGCATAGAGCAAGCGCCGATGCACGGGCTTCATGCCATCGCGCACATCGGGCAAGGATCGCGAGGTGATCGTGGACAGAGCATAGGCGAGGTATTTCTCGCTCAACAAATCGCCAAAGGCGCGTTCAATGACTGTTTCCATGGGCGTGCGTGCCGAATCTTGTCTCTCATCGTCATCCCGGCAAAAACCAGGATTTCGATATTACTGGGCGCTATCGTCGTCTGATGTCTTCACTGTAGCCGGGGGACCAGCAAAGCGGGAATAGGTTTCCGCAAAGCGCAAGCGAGCCGGCGGCAATGGCTTGTTAGTAACATCGAAGACATGACGCTGGAGGAAATGCCCAGTCAGCCGTAATCCCGCCACGATATCAGAGGGTTCAGCCATGCCTTGGCCGATCAAAAATCCAGGTAGGGATAACAACCGCTCTTTATAAGGCCCTGCCCCCTCGGCAGAGACGGCACAGCCGGATTTTGGGCTGACATAGGTCAGATTCGCCGAATCACCCGTGACCGCACAGCGGCTCAAATCCAGTCCGAAACCAAGGCTTTTGAGCAATTTGACTTCCCACATCACCAGAACTGCGGCCCAGAACTCACCCTCCATGGCGTCAAGCAAGGCTTCGGTCGCGTAATAAACATCGGCATGGGCTTCCCGTTCAGGCAAGGCGGCATCGGCCAAGGAGCAGACGGCTTGCAGCCCCGATAGCCGCAAGGGTTGATCCAGCAATTCGGCAGCATGGTACCGGGTGGCTTCTAACGACCAATTGCCCAGATGGTCTGACAGCCGTGCTTGCCAACGGGCATGGACCCGCGTGCCCGGCTCTCTAATCCCCCGCTGCCGACTGGAAGACGCACCGCGCAACATGCCCGCATGACGGCCCTGGTGTTCGCAAAGAATGTTCAACACCGCCGAGCTATCGCCATAGGCGCGGGCGCTTAACACAATGCCGTTATCGTCAAACGCTTCCATACCCCTACTCCACCGCCTGCAATTGGTTGGCGACCAGGCGTCGTTTGGACGAGGCCAAAGCGCAGAGGAAGGAGAGGCCAAAGACCAACGCGATGAACCACATCATGGCGGCTGGCTGAAGCTGATCAATGCCAAGACCGGCAATCCACGGACCGATCAACCACCAGCGGTATAGCAAATCACCATCAACGCATGGGCGGTGGAGAGATGCTTACGGGCAATGCCATGGCCCACCAGGGTGATGGCCAGGGTGTAAACGCTCATTACCATACCGCCGAACACAAAAGCCAGTAGGAAGGCTAGCCACAGGGCTGCGCCGGCAAGGGGTAAGGCCAGGGCTGAGAGCGTACCGGTCGCGAGCAAAAACGTCATCACATGGCGCGGTGGGAACCGATCAGACAACCAGCCAACGCCATATTGTAGGATGATGCCACCGGCGGCAAAAGCGGTGATCAGGTTCGCACCAAACGCCTCGCCATAGCCGCTATCGATGGCATAGATCGGCATCAGAGCATAAATCACCGTCTCGGCGAGCCCACCAGCAAAGGCGTAGAGCACCAAAATCGGCATCAGCCAGAGCATGGCAAAGGTGGCGCGCATGGTGGAACTGTCGCGGTCCGCTTCAATCTCAGGCGCCCCCGCACGGCCCACAAAGATCGCCAAGGCGCAGGCAGCGTAAATCAGAGCCGAAATGTAAAACGGCCAATTGCTCTCAGCCCCCACCAACAGCATCACTTGCGGCCCCAGCGCCATGCCAACGCCCCAAAGACCGGCATAGATCGCCATATACCGACCGCGTTTGCCCTTCGGCACCACAGCGTTAATCCAAACCTCGGTGATGACCCAGGGCACGGTGTTCACCAGCCCCCAAACAAAGCTGATGACGAACCACCAAAACAGATGCTCCACCTGGATAAAGGTCAGAAAAACCAAGCCTTGCAGCAGCAGGCAAGCCACCGTGATTGGTACCATGCCAAACCGCGCCTGTAAGCTTGGCACCTTCCCGGCCATAAACAGCACCGACAGGGCGGAGACGGCCACCACTGCACCAATGGTGGCTGAATCATGCCCGGCTGTATCCAGCCGGATCGAGATCGTCGGCAGCACCAACCCATAGGCCAGCCCCCAAGCGAACACAGTCGCATAGACGGCTAATAAACTACGGCTCAGGGCGCGGGTCATGGGAGCGTCAATTTCCAGTGTGATGCCAAGAGATGGCAGGCCTAAACGTTAAACGGCAGGCCGATGGCGTTGTAGTGGTCGGGATCATCGGCCCAGTTTTCTTGGACCTTGGCGTGTAAGAACAGATGCACCCGGCGCTCAAGCAGGGCTTCGATCTCCAGCCTGGCCGCCTCACCGACCGCCTTGATCATGGAACCGCGTTTGCCGATGACCATCGCCTTGTGGTTGTCCCGCTGGACGTAGACAACCTGGTCGATGCGGACGGAGCCATCCTCGCCTTCTTCCCATTTCTCGGTTTCCACCGCGATGCCGTAGGGCAGTTCCTGGTGCAGTTTCAGGAACAGGGATTCGCGGGTGAGTTCGGCGGCCATGATCCGTGACGCCTGATCGGTCAGGGTGTCTTCGGGGAAGTGCCAGGGGCCTTCAGGCACCGATCGGGCCAGATAATCACGCAAGTCCTGGACCCCGTCGCCTTGCGGCGCTGAGACCATATAGGTCTCATCCACCGGTGCCATGTCGTTCAAGGCAGCGGACAGGGGCAATAACTTATCGGGCTTGATCAAATCGGTTTTGGTGAGGATCAGCGTTACCCGCCGTTCTTGCTCGGTGAGCGCCTCGGCAATCCGTTTCACCTCATCGGCCATCCCGCGTTTGGCATCCACCAACCACAGCGTCAAATCGGCATCGGTGGAGCCTTGCCACGCCGTTTGCACCATGGCCCGGTCAAGCCGCCGTTTCGGTGCGAAAATTCCCGGTGTATCGATATAGATGAGCTGGCTTTGCCCCTCCATGGCGACGCCCAGCATACGGGTGCGCGTGGTTTGGACCTTGGGCGTCACAATCGCGATCTTGGTGCCGACCAGGGCGTTCAACAGGGTCGACTTACCCGCGTTTGGCGCCCCGATCAGGGCGATGAAACCACAGCGCATTGGGTCTAGTGGGGGTGAATTCTCGCTCATTCGGGTAATCCTGCAGCGTGCATGAGGTCAAGCATGGCATCCGCGGCCGCTTGTTCCGCCTTTTGTTTGGAAGACCCTGTGGCCCTGGCGCTGGGCAGGTCAGCCACAACCACCTCAATGGTAAATATCGGGGCGTGGTCTGGGCCATCGCGGTTTATCATTTTGTATTTTGGCAAGGGCTTGCTCAAGCGTTGCGCCCATTCTTGCAATCGGGTTTTGGCGTCTTGGGGCGGTACGGCAGCCGCGGTGAGTGCGGTGGCCCATTCCCGTTCAATAAAATCACGCGCCACGGACAAACCGCCATCAATATACAAGGCAGCAATGACCGCCTCACAAGCGTCAGCCAAGATCGATTTATTAGTGATCGGGCCCTGATCCTGACCACTTTCAGCTGGCGCGGCTTGGATCAGCGCCCCCAAATTCAACCCCGTGGCAATCTCAGCCAAAGTATCCCGGCGCACCAGGACCGAATGACGCTTAGCCACATCGCCCTCACGCTCATCGGGAAAAGCGGCCAAGAGCATATCAGCGATAACCAGCCCCAACACTCGATCGCCCAAAAACTCCAACCGCTCATAGGCTTGGTCAGCCGTCACGGTACCGGTGCCGATAACCGATGGGTGGGTAAGCGCCTGGGTCAGTAATGCGGGATTGGTAAAATGATGCCCTAGCGCTGTTTGTAAGGGCGCGGTGTCAGGGCGGCTCATATGTCAGGTTCGGCATAAACCGACATAAAAGTCCGTCCCGTGCGCAATACCTCACCCCAGCGCCAGAATTGCCACCAGGGCTCTCCCTCTTTCACCGAGTAAAAGATGCGTTCGGCCCGGCCAACGATGTTTTCGGCAGGGATATACCCAACGCTACTAAACACACGGCTATCTTGGGACCCATCACGGTTATCGCCCATCACAAAATAATGGCCTGCTGGCACGTTGAACACGCGGGTATTATCAAGCGGCTCACCCGGGCCTTGTTCATGAATAGCATAGGGTTTGGCGCCGGGCAGGTCTTCGGTATACAGCTCGCGCGGCACGCGAAAACCGCTAGTGAATTCGAGCACTTCGCCCTTAAAGGTCCGCGGCACTTGGCTGTCGTTTAGATAAAGCCGTCCATTGCGTACCTGGATCGTGTCACCGGGCAGCCCGACAATGCGCTTGATGTAATCGGTGGATGGCTTCGATGGCAGCTTAAAAACAATGATATCGCCACGCTCCGGCTCGGCACTCCATACCCGCCCTTCAAACGGGCGCAAGAACGCCGCAAACGGGAGATGGAAGGACAGGCTGACCGAACGCGACGCGGTGAGCTCCTCGCCCGAAAAAGCCCGCCGAAGATCCCCACGATC
>JBCCBF010000320.1:0-3285 GCA_039814445.1 Pseudomonadota bacterium | reverse complement strand
GAGCCATTCATCGAACGCATACAAACAATCGCGCAACATTGGCCGATCTTGCAATTGGGCCTGCGGCGACCAACGTCATGGATAAGCGTTTTTGCAACCTGACGTTAAAGGATGCTCTCCATGATGATCGATACGACCACCGCCAGCCAGGCGACGAGCCCCTTCGAAGGCTTCTATAACAACCCACTACCCCACGACTATTTCGGCTTTTTAAGTCCCGTTAACTACCGCGCCCCTGATGAAACCATGGCGGTGCTTAGGCCGTGGCTGGTGACCAAAGCTGAGGAGAACCCGGGACGGCCGATCCGGGTGCTAGATTTCTTCTGTGGCTATGGGGCCAATGGCTTACTACTGCGTACCGGCATGGCCACCGACGAGATAAGTATTCTATTTGCCGAAGGCGCTTTGCGCAGCGAGGATTTTGCCGAGCATAAAGCGTTCTTGAGCACGCCCAAGCTTGGGCCTGATCAGGTGCATTTAACCGGGCTCGATATTGCCGCTAATGCCCTGGCCTATGCCCGCGACACGGGGGTGTATCAGGAGGTTTATGACGATAATCTGCGCGAACAGGCACCCTCATCAGGTTTGGCGAAGGCGGCTTTCGAGGCTGATATCATCATCGAATCTGGTGGTCATCATGCCATATCAGCCCCCATCATTGATGGCTTGCTGGCGGCGACAAACCCGGCCCTGCGCCCGCCCTTGATGATGACCATTGCACGGGATTTCGACCGAGCACCGATCATCGAGGTGCTGCACCGTCATGGCTATCACTATGACCTGCTTAAGCAGGATTTGATGCTGCGGCGGTTCAATGACCCGGCGGAACGAGCCGAGCGCCATGGGCGCAACAGATTATGGGGTCTGCCGACCGGCGGACCGCTTGGGGATAACGTTCGCTATGCGGATCTGTTTTGGGCCACCGCCACCCCAGCATAGGGGTATAACGGCCGTTACTGTCTAGCCGCCGGGCTGCATGCCAATGGCGGCTAGATACACATCGAGCAGCTGCTCTTGCTCTTCCCGGTCTTGGCGGTCCATTTTGCGCAGCTTGATCACCTGACGCATGACTTTGGTATCAAAACCGACCGCTTTCGCCTCGGCATATACCTCGCGGACATCCGCAGAAATAGCGGCTTTTTCTTCTTCTAGCCGCTCAATCCGCTCAATAAATGACTTCAACCGATCGCCGGCAACACCACCCACATTGGCGGTTTGTGGTTCATTATTCTGATCAAGGGCGGCGTCGGACATAAGGGGTGATCTCTTGCGCTTCGAAAGGGAGGCGTTTGAGATCGCCGATTGTCGAATGGGTGTCAAGCCGCCCCTGGCGGATTCGGCTAAACGCTGTGTGTAAGCCTGTTAGTACATGCGCCCGCCATTGGGAACATCAAGGCTCGGCTGTAATAACACGACCTCACCCACCTCATCTGGCACACCCAACACCAGGAACTCGGACATGAACTTACCGATCTGTTTGGGCGGGAAGTTCACCACCGCCACCACTTGCCGGCCCGGCAGGGTTTCGGGGGCATAATGTTTGGTGATCTGCGCTGAGCTTTTGCGCACGCCAATCTCATCACCGAAATCGACCCAGATCTTAATCGCCGGGCGCCGCGCTTCAGGGAACGGCTCAGCCTTGGTGATCGTCCCGGTGCGGATATCGACCTTCAGAAAATCATCAAAGGAAAGAGGGGTATCAGTCATCATGGCTTACCAAGCTGGAGAACCGCCAAGACCGGCGGCAAAAAGGCACGACCAGGTAAATCATAACCGGCACCATGATGCCACTAACAATCAGGGTCTTCACCAGCAGCGGTAGAAAGTCAGCAACGGCCAGCATGATAGTCAAGATGCTGCTGACAAGGATCCAGACTATGACCCATAGTTTGAGTAAAAACACCACGGCAACGTCCCTACCCATAAGGTGTGGCACTGGCGGCCATGTATTCATTGATCAACGCAAAATAGCCGGGCAACAAGGCGTCAAGGCTCGCTTTACCATGAGCACTTAGACGCACGAGTTTTGCGCGTCGATCATCGGGATGATCAGCAATACTGATGAGCTCATCACTCACCATGGCTTGCAGGGTGCGTGTCATGACTGGGTGAGACACATCCAAACGGTCGGTGATTTCGCTGATCGTCAGCCCATCACTCTCTGGCTCACGGTCAATCACGATCAAAATCAAAAATCGCAATTGCGAGGTGTTATGCGTTTTAAAATAGCGCTCCAAGCCGCGGATCATCACGCTGGCTTGGCGCAGCATGGCTAAAGCATCGCCTACCGCCGACAAATCGGTTGCCGGATAGCGTTGCTGATACCCCTCGACCATCTGTTGGGTCGGCAGTTCCTTCAAGAAAAACATTGGTAGAAGATACCCTCGATCCGTGCTTGGTCAGGCCAGGTGTCGCATATGAAAAATATCGGGCTCGCGTGCCAGCCAATTTTGATACTTGGCGAAAACATCCTTGGTGTATGGCTGGGCATAATGGGCCGCTAAGGCGGCTTTGTCTGACCACTCTTCATATAAATACAAGCAGCCGTCACCCACCCCCTCGTGTAACTCAAACCGAAAGCAGCCCTTTTCCGCTCGGGTTTCATTGATAATCCCGTGAATAGCTTGTTTCGCATCAGCCAAATGCTCGGATTTTGGTTCTATCCGCGCCATTAAAAAAAGCCGATCAGTCATGAGAAAACCCATTTATTTAGCATGATAAATTTATCATGCTAAATATCTAGATCTAGATCAATAAAAAACGGCGGCCGCGGCAGGGATGCCGACAGACCGCCGTTATCTATAAGCGCGTAAAACGCGGGCTAATCTTACTTTTTGAGGGACTCAACCTGGTCCTTCAGCTCGGTCAGGCTTTCAGAGAAACGCTTGGACAAGACATCAGCGCACTCATTGTTTGATTTCGCCATCAGCTCGGTCAGCTCACGCATATTCTCAAGCAGCTTCTCGAAGTTGGCTTGCAGAATTTCGGTCTGCTTGGCCACTTTCTCTTCAGGCGCCGATTGCGTCATCAGCTCTTTCATCGAGCCTTGCATCTCGGTGAGCATTTGTTGGGCAACTTCCTGTTGGCGGCGCATCACAGCCTGCATGCCTTCGAAGGCGAGGCGGTTGGCTTGAGTCACCGCGTCGATGTTCCGACGCTGGGTGGTGATCATCTCTTCCATATCCATGCCAGGGCAAATCGTCGTCGTTGATGACGTATCATCGTTGAGAGTTGCCTCTTTTCTTCTCATGGAGCTGGAGATCCGTCGGCTTCCTTCGGTTGTGG
>JBCCBF010000325.1:0-3237 GCA_039814445.1 Pseudomonadota bacterium | reverse complement strand
GTTTTATAACGCCATCATCGGGATTAGCGATCGGGCAGAGGTTACCGGCCGGTATAACAAGATAAAGCTGGTGCCATTCGGCGAGTTTCTACCATTCCGGGATCTGTTGCGTCCTTTAGGGGTGGATGCCATTGCCGCGGGCAGCGTGGATTTCACCCCTGGAACCCCGGCGAGCATCGAACCGATCCTACCCGCCGACTTGCCCCAAGCGCTGGCGTTGATTTGTTATGAGATAATCTTCCCGGGGCGGTTTGATGACCAGGTGGCTAATGCCCATTGGATCGTCAATGTCACCAATGACGCCTGGTTTGGTGACACCACGGGACCCCATCAGCATTTTGCCATGGCCCAAGCACGGGCCATTGAAACCGGCCTGCCAGTGGTGCGGGTGGCGAATACAGGCCTGTCGGGGGTGATAGACCCGCTGGGCCGAGTCTTGGTGCGGAGTGCGCTCAACCAAACCGCGGTGCTTGATCTGCCATTGCCCAAACGCCTAGACGGTGTGGCACGAGAACTACCCTTCATGCCGTGGATCGGTTTTGCCACCTTGATGGCGTTGCTTAGCTTAATACTTACTATAGTGTGCGTTAAACGCTGGTAACTGCGACCATATCTGTAGTGGAAACCGCCTCAATATTGTTATATCTTGCTGCCTATCTTTGGCATTAACGCTGAAGCAGGATTTACACGCGACCTAGAAATAATTTCACAATCATGGCGTACAACCCACAAAACTCCGGGGAACCAGGGCATGGCCCCACAAACACGCGCGGCCAATCACGGGATGGCGGCCCCCATCCGGTTGATGCCCATGTGGGGCTTCGGCTGCGCCAGCGGCGGACCCTTCTGGGTCTGACCCAGGAAAAGCTTGGTGATGCTTTAGGCCTGACCTTCCAGCAGGTCCAAAAATATGAGCGCGGCACCAATCGCATTGGCGCTAGTCGGCTGTTTCACCTCAGCCAATTGCTCTCCATTCCCGTGGGTTACTTTTTTGATGATATGCCAAAGGATGTAACGGCGGGTTATGCCAGTATCGATGATGATGGCAGCTATTCCCAAGCGGCTATGGCCACACCGGGTTTAAGTGAAGGCACCCAAGCGCGGCTGGATGATGACCCCATGGCCCGCAAGGAAACCATGGATTTGGTGCGCGCTTATTACAGCATCAACGACACCGGGGTACGGCGGCGCATTCTCGACCTGGCGCGCACCCTGGCAAAAGCGGCTGACGACGACTGATCAATCCGGCCTGTAGCCACACGACCAGCATCGGATCGCTTTTGACTTGCAGTCTCAGCATGGCCGCACTAATCAATCATTTTGTGGGCTGACCTTGACCCAAAGGCTTTGGCTTGCCAAAACTCGCCGCTGACATTCCGTCACGCTAATAAATGAAAAACCCAATATAGCTGCCATGTTGCTATTGATGGATGGAGTTACCCGGCCATGAACATCGCCATTTCGCCTGAAAAAGCCACCAGTAACGCCAACCCAGTTAATCCGAAGGAGGCCGCCCCGGTGAGCCAACGCGACTATATCTTCACCAGTGAATCAGTGTCCGAGGGACACCCTGATAAGGTTTGTGACCGGGTGTCTGACGCCATCGTCGATGCGTTCTTAAGCGCCGATGCCGAGAGCCGGGTGGCGGTGGAAACCCTGACCACCACAAACTTTGTCGCCCTGGCTGGTGAAGTACGCGGCCCGGCGAGCGTGACCCATGAGTTGATGGAGCAAGTAGCCCGCGACGCGATCAAAGACATTGGCTATGAGCAAGAGCGCTTCCATTGGAATGAGGTTGAAGTCCTAAATCGCGTCCATAACCAATCCGCTGATATTGCTGTGGGTGTGGATGCGAAAGGCGAGAAAGATGAGGGCGCCGGTGACCAAGGCATCATGTTTGGTTTCGCCTGCCGTGAAACCCCGGTTCTGATGCCCGCGCCGATCTATTACAGCCATGAAATCCTGCGGTCCCTGGCCGCCGCGCGCCATGATGGTTCCGCCCCGTTCCTGGGCCCCGATGCGAAAAGCCAAATCAGCTTGCAATACCGGGATGGCAAGCCCGTGGGCGCCACATCTGTTGTGGTATCAACCCAGCACAGCGAAGACGCGAAACAAGATGATATTCGGGATTATGTCCGTGAACACGTGACTAAAATCCTGCCCGAGGGCTGGATGTGCCCCGAGGATGAGTTTTACGTGAACCCCACCGGTCGGTTTGTGATCGGCGGCCCTGATGGCGATGCTGGCCTTACCGGTCGTAAGATCATCGTCGATACCTATGGCGGTGCCGCCCCCCATGGCGGTGGTGCGTTCTCCGGCAAAGACCCAACCAAAGTGGACCGCTCTGCCGCCTATGCCGCCCGGTATTTGGCGAAAAACGTTGTGGCGGCCGAACTGGCAGAGCGCTGCACCATTCAGCTCGCTTATGCGATCGGCGTCTCCAAACCCCTGGCCGTTTATGTGGATTGCAAAGGCACAGCCCAGGTGGATGAAGCCCAACTGCCCAAGGTGCTGACCCAGCTGATGGATCTGAGCCCGCGCGGTATCCGCGAGCATCTGGGCCTTAACCGCCCGATTTACGCCCGCACCGCCGCCTATGGCCATTTTGGCCGTGAAGCCGAAGTCGATGGTGGTTTTTCCTGGGAGCGTGTTGATTTGGTTGAGAAGCTCAAAGCCGCGTTTTAAGGCCAGAGGGTTAAGCCCCCGGCCATGACCAGGGCTGGCCTGGACTGACTGCAGCTAACTGGGGCGTTCTCTCTAGAACACAGGCTGTGAGCCCAAAGGACGCCACCATCATCGCTGGCATGACCGCGACGGATAAAGCTGATTTAATCGCCGCCTATGTCTGACCATACTGCCCAACCCCGCCGTCGTGGCGGTGATCGTTTTTACGGCCGTCGCCGGGGTCGCCCCCTGCGCCCTGGCCGGGCCGATGCGTTAACTACCCTGCCAGAATTTGGCCTGCCCATGCCCCAGGATGAGGCTGGGTTCAAGCTTGAAGAGCTTATTGGCCCCGCCGGTATTTTCGGCCGGTCCGTGGAGGATCTGTGGCTTGAGATCGGTTTTGGCAACGGTGAGCATACCTTGCATATTGCCCAGACCTATCCCGATGTGGGGATCCTGGGCTTTGAGCCATTCATGAACGGCGTGGCCGCCCTGTTAAACCAGGTGATCGCGCGCGAGATTGACAATATTCGGGTCTTTTCCGACGATGCGAGACCCTTGCTGCCTCATATC
>JBCCBF010000086.1:0-9314 GCA_039814445.1 Pseudomonadota bacterium | reverse complement strand
TACCGCAACTCCGACGTGTTCCGACTGCAACGGCAAGCACCTCACCCAACACCACGCCGCCGCCAGTCGGGTCGCCGCGATCCGCGAGGCACGGTCTAGGGCTTCGACACCGTCCCCGGCTCCAGTCACACCGACGCCCACCGCGGCGGGTGCCGTGGAACGCGTTCCGGACTCGGTCTTCAACTGGTCCGACATCCCGTCGCAGTTCACTCACCACGCCGACGCCGTCCAGCTCGTGTCGTCGGCGGCCGCGGCGTCGCCCGTGGCTGGTGTCGAGGAGGATCCCGCTGACGAGGGTCTGTTCCCGGCCTACTCGCTCTGCGCCGCGCCGACGCGACCTCTTCCAGACCTCGACGGCCGTGTCGATTTCGACTCCTGCTTGGTTTTAACACATCTCGCGCGGTGTTTTGGCTGACCTTGGGCCGCTTGTTGAAACCCGAGAAGGCTGCGATACGGTCTAAGCATTTCTTGGGTGTGTTGCGCCACACAAGCCAAACCTGGCCCCGACTTGACGATAAGCAAGCGGTCTGAGCGATGCGGTTAGTGGTTTTAGCTTGTTATTGTGATGGTACTGATGTGGGTGAATCCCGTAGCACCTATCACTGGGTGAAATATTTAAGTGAGCGCTTTGATGTCACCTTGCTGACGCTCCAGCGTGCCGACCGGCAAGAGGTGGCAGAGCAGCTGCCGGACACACACGTTGTTACCTGGCCAGAAGCCAAGCTGTGGCGTGGACATGAGCGTATCAATGCCATGATGAAACCCGCTTATATCGGTTTTTATCTCCGGGCGCGACAATGGTTGCGGGACAACCGCTCGGCCATCGACCTCGTGCATCAATTGGCACCACTGGCCATGCGCTATCCCTGTCCGGCCACGGGGCTTGATATACCCTATATTATTGGCCCCTTGGGGGGCTCACTCGCCGCACCAAAAGACCTGAACGCCCAGCGGTTTCCGGGGGTGGCCATGGCACCAGTAGACCGCTGGTATGCGCGTCTGCGAGCCGTCGATCATTGGCGCTTTGCCCATGACCACTGGTTACGCCGAAGCTATGCTGAGGCGGCGGCTATTATCGGCGTTGGTGATTATGTGCGCGCGCATTTACACGATCTGGATATTGGGCATTTTGTGGTCGAGAGCGAGGTGGGGATCGATGATGTCATCACCCGACCCGAGGAGGCCACCGACCGGCCCGTATCGACCCTGCTACATGTGGCGCGGGGCGTGCGCACCAAGGGGCTGCAAGAAGCTATCCAATGTCTTGCGGATCTTTACCAGGATTACCCTGCCTTAACACTGATCAGCGCGGGTGATGGTCCCGAGGTTGATCGTTGTCAGAACATTGCCGCGGCGCTGGGGGTGGCTGATCGCTGCCAGTTTTTGGGGCGGGTCCCCAGAGAGCGGGTGGAACAGCTATACCTGGATGCCGATATCTTTTTATTTCCCAGTGTGCGTGAGCCAAGCGGCAATGTGGTGTTTGAAGCCATGCGTTATGGTTTGCCACCAATTGTGGCTGATATGGGTGGTCCCAGCCAGGTTATAACCGATACATCCGGGCTGGCCGTGCCATGGCGCACAGTGGCCCAATTCCGGCAGGATTTAGCAGCAGGGGCCCGGCGGCTGATTGATGATCGCCCGTATTACCAAGCCCTAGTTCACGGTGCGCAAGAACGGGTCGCACATCTGGGGATTTGGTCCCACAAGATTGATCGCATGGTGGCGTTGTATGATCAGCTCGGATGCATCGATCGCCGTGAGGATCAGGCTGGGGGGCAAGCAGCGTGAACAAGCAGCAGCGCGTGCTAGCGATTGCCTCAGGCGGCGGGCATTGGCATCAATTGATGCAGCTGCGCGAAGCTCTGCCACCGCATCAAACAATCTATGCATCGCCCTTGCCCAAGGCCGGGACGGGCCTTGCCGATGAGCCTTATTGGCGCATTACGGATGGCAACCGTGATACCAAGGGCAAGCTTTTGATCTGCCTGGTGCAATTGCTGCTGCTTATCGCCTGGCATCGTCCCCATATGGTGATATCGACCGGGGCCGCACCCGGTTATTTGGCCATGCGATTGGCACGGTTACACGGTGCGCGCTGCCTGTTTATCGATAGTGTCGCCAACGCTGGGGAATTGTCGTTATCGGCTCGGTTAGCACGGGACAGTGGCTACACTGTCTACAGCCAATGGCCCGAGGTGGCGACGGCTGAGAAGGTCAATTTTGCGGGGGCCGTTTTCTCTGCATTGCATTATAAAACTGAAAGTGTTGAGCGCCCTGATCGGGAGGTGGCGGAATAATGCGTGTCTTGATCACCATCGGCCAACAACTACCTTTTGACCGTCTGATTGAAGGCGTGGATCAGCTCGCTGTGGATTACCCTGATGTGGAATGGATCGCACAAATTGGTGCGGGCGCCTATCAACCCCAGCATATGAAAGCGCTGACCAATGTGGACCAGGCAGCGTTTGATACGCTGTTAAGCACAAGTGACATGCTGATCTGTCACGCTGGCATTGGCACCATCATGGGGGCGCTAACCCTTGGCAGACCAGTCTTGGTCATGGCCCGCGATGCGGAGCGCGGTGAGCACCGGAACCAACATCAGCAAGCGACCCTTGAACGATTAAAGGATTTGCCCGGTGTCCATCCCTTGGGCCAGGTGGAGGATCTCGCCGCCGTGTTCAGCCAGGTGATCGCACAACTCAGTGATACTCAAACACAGGCTGGCCAAGGGGGAGGACAGGGGTTTGATATCGGCGGCGCTGACCCGCGGCTTTTGGCCGTCGTTCGGACGTTTATTCGGGGGGATGATGGCTCGCCAGTGGAAACATCGGGAACAGTAGAAACAGTGGAAACATCGGGAACAGTAGAAACAGTGGGAACACCGGGGGCAGCGCCTTGAACGACCCGATCACTATTTTGATCCCTGCCCATAATGAGGCGCGTGTTATTGGCGATACTTTGGCGCGGTTGCATGATCCCGGTGGAGAGCGCCCTGATGATATGCGGATCATTGTTATCGCCAATGGCTGTGATGATGACACCGTATCCATTGTGACCCGTGATTGGCCACAAGTGAGCGTGGTGGATTTGCCCGAACCATCCAAGGTCAAAGCCCTCAAGGCCGGCATTGAACATCATGAGGGGGGCGGGCCATTGGTGATTTTGGATGCGGATATTCAGGTCAGCCTGGCTGATATCCGTGCTTTAGTCGCGCCGTTATGGGGGGCGGCGGGCCCGGATAAGCCGGTGTTGGCCGCCGTCGGCCATTTCGAACCCGATTATGACAAAAGCCATTGGCCGGTGCGTTGGTTTTACCGGGCCTGGCGTTTGCATCCGTATTTTGACGGCGGCAAGTTCGGCGGGTGCTATGGGTTGCACGCGCAAGCATGCCCGATTGTGAAAGCCATGCCCGTGGTCATCAATGACGATGAGTATATAGCCCGTCAGATCAAGGCGTCCGGGGCTGTTGTCTTGACCAGCTGTCGCTTTGCCACGGCGGCGCCAGTAACGCTCGCTGAGTTGATCCGCGTTCGCAGTCGGGTGGCGCGGGGTAATCAACAGCTCATAATGCTCGCTGCGAAAGGCCAGGTGCCCACCGTTATTGACGATGCAAAACCGGGATTGGTTTTTCTAAAACGCCTGGTGAAACGGCCAAGTTTATGGCCCGGTTTTGTGGTGTATATGGGCGTAAAAGCCGGTGCTGCGATCCGCAACCGATGGCATCACCGTCAGGATGCTGGGGGTGACATACAGATGTGGGAGCGAGTTTCTCGCTAAATCAAAGCCTTGCAAGATGGGTCTTGCAGTTTGCGTCACTTCCCGTTGTGGGTTGTTGCATTCTGCAACTCAACGCCCGAAAACCCACCTTTTACAACATTTTAAAGCTGGCGCGGATATTGCAGACATTAAGACATTGTAAGGGGTTGATGGGATTATCGGTATGCCAAAACAGGCGTACTCTAAATCGAAACGTTCAAAATTAGCTGAACTCACCGTGGTTTGGCGCGATCGTCCTTTGACAACGCGCAACTGGTCAATCACGGGTTTCACCATGGCCAAGCTGCCGTTTAAACGCCTGGCTTTGGGCGAGCAAGAAGATGTGCAGCTGCAATTCATGGTCGATGGCATGGAAGTCCGCTTCCCGGCCCTGATTGAAGTGACACGCACAAACCAGCGCCGCCGTGAAATTGGTTGTCGATTTTTGATGATCGACCCCCGTGGCGAACGCTTGATGCGCCAATACTTGGAGCTGCACGGGCAAAGTGTTAGCGGGCCACAAGCAACAGCTGAAGCGCCTCGAAACGCCGCGTATACCGCGCCTGATAATACGCCAGACCAGGCCGCTGCCCCAGACAATCATGAGCCGGTATCAGAGCCGTCCACGGCGTCTGAAAAACCCCAAGAACAACAGCTCATTCGTCCCGCACCGGTGATGGAAACCCAGCCCTATGGTGGGTTTGGCCAGCATGATGCGGGCTATGACCGGGATGAGGAGGAAGAGTTTGTTAACCCGCTTATTCTCGTCTATCGAGCCTTGCGCGGGCGGTGGTTATACGCAACGGTTTTGGCCTGTATCGCCTCAATACTGATGGTGACTGCCAGCTATTTCATGATCAAGCCCGTCTATCAAAGCCGCGGTCTGATCCGAATTGCCGCCAAAGAACAAAAGATTCTTTACTCAGACCGCGATGATTCCCGTTTGCGGCTGTTTGATGCGTTTGTGAGCAGTGAGCTTACCTATTTGACCTCACGCCCGGTTTTGGATCGGGCCATCTATATTCTTGGCCAACAGCCTGGACAGTTTGCGGATAGCCCACAATCCGTGGCTGATTTGGCCGGACGGCTAGAGGCACGAAAGATCAAAAGCCTGCTGGAATTGACAGCCGCCTCCGTGGATCAGGATTCAGCAAAAGCCATGGTTGATGCTGTTCTTGATGGTTATCAGCAGCTGCAAGTGGAGCAAAATGACCGACAACAGACGATCCGCGAGCGCGAATTGATCGCCCGTGAGCAAGAGTTGTTAAGCCGTATTGATGCGTTAAAAGCCAATCTGCTCGCCGTGGGTGGTGAATACAACATGGTAGCCTTGCGCCGTACCCACCAAAACCGCCTCGACCAAATCGAAGAATCCCGTGATAAAATCACCGAAATCAACGCCTCGATTGAACAGTTAAACACCCAAGGGGTGATTGTTGGCGGTGGGGTTGATGTGCAAATCCAACGGGCGGTGATGTTGGATCGTAACCTGGCTGATTTGAGTTTTGAGCGCACCAAACGCGCCGCCACCCTGACTACATTGCGCGAACGCTATGCCGGGTCTCATCCCTTGGTGATGCAAGCGACCACTGAATTGCGGGTGGTGGATGATGCCATTGAGGATCGCCTCGACTTTATCAACCAATTGGGCAGCACGGGCGGCCTATCGGGTGCCGCCGCCCCCGGTGAAGGCCCTACGGTTGAGAGCCTACAAGCGCAATTGGTTGTGCAAGAAAAGCGGGTGGGTGAGCTTAAAAGTGATGCGACCGATTTAAACGCCAAATTATTAGAGGTTGGCACCTTGAACGCGGAGCTGACCGAGCACCAAGACATGCTGCAAGAAACCCGGCGTGTGCTTGAACAAATCCGTGTGGAGAGCCGCAACAGCCTGCCGGGGACGATCGAAATTCTTTCTCGGGGCAGTTTCCCTGAACGGCCTGCGGTCAACCGTCGTAAATCAGCCGCTATGTTGGCGGTGGTGGCAGCCTTTGGCATGACCGGTATGGGCTTCATTGGCTTCTCATTATTGCAACGTCGTGCCCGTTACAGCGATGAGCTAGATAATGTTGACGGTATTGAAATGCTGGGCGTGATTGATCGGTTGCAAGACCTCGAAGGCATGGCGCCACCCTTGATCTCACAAATCCGGGCGGAGCTTGAGATCGGTACGCTGCGGCACCCAACCCACGCCCGGGCGTTTATCATTGGGCGTGTGAACCGCCAGACGGACACCGCGCTCTTGACCATGCAGCTGGCAAATTCGTTTGCTGCCACGCAAATGCAGACCTTGGTGATTGATGGCGATCCGACAACCGGACGCCTGACCGAATTGTCCCAGGCCTATTTCCAGAAAAACCAAGCCCAGGGCAAGACGACGCCCCAATCGCTCGATGATCTGATGTCGTCACCGATCCAGCTGGATGAGCAATTATCGATCATCCCAGGCGGTGGCAGCTTGGGCTCAGGGCAAGCGACATTATCGGCCGAAGCGGCCCAGAACATGATTAAGACCAACCGCGATAACCATGATTGCGTTCTCTACCAAGGCTGTGTGCTCACCGATGATGTGATGAGCCGCTTTGTGGCGAGCAATGTGGATGGCGTGATCCTGGTGATCGATCGCAACCAAAAGATTGCTGACATCCAGCGCGAAGTGGATGCCGCAAAACGACTAACCCGAGGCCGTGTGTTTGGCGTGTTTGTGAACGCCGCGGTTAATGACCCGGGCTTGCGCCATGGGCGGACGGCGCAGACCACTATCCACTCACTTGAACCTGAGGCAGCCTAATTATGGCGTATGTGCAAGATCATAGCTCGCTTCCCACGGCAGCCCCGCGGCCCTTGGTCGGGGTTATCACGACACAAGATAGTCTGGTGACCAAGCTTGGCGCATCCTTGCCCGATGTGGAGCTGCTCAAGCTAGATTATGCCTTGGATGAGCATAATGACCTCAGCGCTTTTGCGTATTTGTTGATCGACTTTGATGAGCTGAGCCTTGAGCAGCATGTGAATACCCATCAAACGGCCCTGAAGCTGGGGTTTTCTGGGGATGTTTTTGGCCTGGCCCAGACCACTGATGCGGCGTTGGATCGCCATGTGCGACTGCTCCATCGCCGCGGGGTATTTGTGCATAGCGACGATACCGATTTGTCCTTGCTGCGGGTCACGATCGATACCGCCCTGCGCAAGGCCGCCACGGCCGAAGCCCCAAGGCAACGCGGTGGCATCGCCCAAACGGCGCGAGAGATCGCCGGCTTAATTCGGGTGTGGAACACACGCCTTAAGAATGAACGTCTGACGATGGAACAACGCAAATGAATATGATGTCCTTCCTCCGTCATCGGTCCTTCGGCTTGGCGCCGAACTACCGGACGAACCTGGCCAGTGCGAAAGACTATCTGCGGGCTGATATCCTAGAAACAGAAGCCAGCATCAGCACCACGGCTTGGCACCCTGGCCAAAATCTTGTCTCGCTGCGCACGCCGCTGCCAGAAGAAGAAGCGCCGATCACCCCGCCGCTTAACTTGCTGCCCGATACCGCCGCCATCGCCCATGATGATGCCTTTGTCGCCCTGCGCCCTGCGGAGCAACAAGCCGATGATCCTGCTGATTTGTTGCTGCGCCTGTTAGCATCGCTACGCGCACAACGGTCAAACAAGCGGATTGCGGGCCGTGCGTCGGCGTTATTCCTGGCCTGGAAGCTCCGTAAGCTCGACCGAGATCAAGCGATTGAGCCCGATGTGGATGCCCGTGCCGTCAATGAAATTTTAAGTCGCCTCAAGACACTATCTAAGTAAGCTGTAGAACTAACCCGTTGGTCCGCACCAAGCCTTATGGTAACCACGGCATAATAATAGTGGCTGTAACCAACCAGCTGTTGCCGCATAATCGGTCGGCTTTCATGAGAGATGGCGAGCGCTGCCATGAATACACCCCGCACCCGTTTCAGCATAGCCATCACGGCCATGACCGTGTTGCTGCTGGCAGCGGCCCTGACCACCATCTTTGTTCTCGATCACCGGCGTTATGTGTCATCGATAACCGGTGATGTGGACACGGCCGTGAGCTTGGTCGACCAACACGTGCGGTCCAATACCGAGGCTGTGCGGTTGTTCTTGACCCAAACGGCCCAGGAGATCGAACGATTTGGGTTAGGCGCCGTCACCCAGGATCGGGAAGATTGGGAGCGGTTCCGAAACCTGACTGAACAATTGCCCGTGTTGCGTAGCCTGTGGTTAGTCGATGACCAAGGCCAAATGAGCCTCTACACGGACCGTTTTCCCACGCCATCGGTGAACCTCAACCAACGCGATTACGTGGAGATACACCGAACCCGCGGGGTGTCTGAGTTATTTGTCGGTGGTATTTTACCAGGCCGTTTTACGGGCGAGCCGTTCTTTCCCGTATCCTTCCCCGCCTATGATGATGATGGCACCTTACAAGCCGTGGTCGCGGCAGCGTTTGAGCCCAGTTTCTTTGGCGCGTTTATTGATAATTTGGTGATCTGTGATGTGTGTAGCGTCGCGTTGGTAAACGACGCGAATGAGATATTTGCTGGTGTGCTGAACGAAGGCACCGCCACCTATATCAAGCCGCTTGATAGCGATTTACGCAATCTGCGTGTGCTTGGCTTTGCCCCGATTGATCAGATCACCGAGCAATGGTGGATTGGCCGTAGCTACGCCATCTTCGGCAGTATTGGTGTGCTACTGATCATCTCCATCCTGTCGCTTGTGGTGACGATATCGGTCGGGCGTGCGGCCCGGTCGGCCCGCGAGCTGGCGAATGTGAACAGCAACCTCAATGTCTCCCGCAATCATTTCAAACGCGCCCAGCAAGCGGCCCGTCTGTGTCATTGGCGCTGGCAGATGGGGAATGATGAGATTGAATGGTCGCCAGGGGTCGCGGAAACCTTTGGTGTCCCACCCGAAACTTTTGCGCCCCGGGGCGATGTGGTGATTGGCACCTTTGCTGAGATGATTGATCGCATTCACCGGGATGAGCGCGATCAAATGCAGGCGCTCCTGACCCAAGTGGCCACGAACAAACGGACCGAAACCCGGGTTTTCCGGTTTTTCCCACCCCAGGGTGAAATGCGCTTTGTAAGCCTGGAAGCCCAGCCCGGGGTGGCGGACCCTGAGACCGGTAAGATCTTGGAATTATTCGGCATCGTCCAGGATGTGACCGACAAGCACGAGGCGCAATTGGCGTTGCGTGAGGCAAAAGACATGGCCGATGCGGCCAATACCGCCAAGACCATGTTCTTGGCCACGATCAGTCACGATATCCGAACACCGCTCAATATCATCAGCAACATGAATGATATGATCCTCACCTCCACCGAAGATTCAGGCATCCGGAATTATTCCGAGGCTATCGATCGGGCCAGTGAAAACCTGCTAGCCTTGGTCAACGACGTGATCAGCGTCTCGCAGCTTGAGAGCGGCAGCCTCAAGCTCCATCGCAGCGGGGTGGAATTTGCCAGCTTCCTCGATCGGCTGGTTGAGAGTTTTCGACCCATTGCCTCCCAAAAAGGCATCTCATTGGTTTGCAAT
>JBCCBF010000042.1:0-13006 GCA_039814445.1 Pseudomonadota bacterium | reverse complement strand
CAACAACAACAACAACACAATTTCGTACATTCATTCCCGGGTTTGTAGTGTGCCTCACCTGATCATGGTTCGGATCCTTGGGACAGGCCAAGTCGATGCATCTGTACCGACTCGGCCACATGGCACCCTGCCCCTTGGGTCCGATCGGTTTGATTCCTTCGGAAGAAGCCCGTGAGGCTGAAAGCCGTATTGGCCAAGAGACGGATTCCGCGGACCCAGCGCCGGCCTGATTTCCGAGCCTGTAAAGCACAACTAAAGCGCCATCGAAAGTCTCATCAAGGCCATTCATCGGCGCCATGAAAAAAGCCCCGTTCGGGATACCGACGGGGCTGTTTCTTTACGCGCAATAAGGCCGCGCTTATTTCATCTTTTCTTCTTTGAACAGAACGTGCTTACGCGCCCGTGGGTCATACTTACGGAACTGAAGCTTTTCAGTCATTTGCCGTGGGTTTTTCTTCGCCACATAAAAATACCCGGTACCAGCGGTACTCACGAGCTTGACGAGGATGGTAGCGGATTTCGCCATCGGTTTAGTCCTTCGAATAAACGGTCAACAACGCCTGGCTTTACGTGGCTCACCACCCTTGGGGGTGCCATAACAAATCAGGTCGAATAAATTGTGAAACGGTGATCTAGGCTGGTTGCTGGCCTATGTCAAGAAAACAAGCGTTTTGATAGGGGCGCGATGGTCGGTGTTTGGGTCGTGTGACCCATTCACGGCGGGCCTATCAGCGAAGATTACCAATCACCGTATCATCTTGCCCGACGTTTTGAATGGCGGGTGACCGGCTGGCGATGGTGGTCGCACTAACGCCGCTGATCTCTGCCATTAAAGTGGGGCTCTTCAACAGGGTGAGGGCAATATCCTGATCGTGGTTATCGGTCTCGCGGTTGGGTGGGCATTCCTGACGGCCTGCTTCGGCGATAGCGGCGATCATCTGGTGATCCATGCCCTGACGATGCCCTAATTTCGTATGGTTGCGCCAGATGGTGCGAGTTGGCTTTGCCCGCTGGACGATATCTGTGAGCAAGATACCATCGGCGGTTTGCCGCCAATCGGTATCGCTGGTGCAGATATTGGGCAGGATGCCAATTTCATGCAGGCCGTGGCCGTCCGGGGTGAAGATCTCAGACCAGGTGACAAAGAGCTCACCATCATTGGGCAGCCGGGTCACGGTTTGCACACTGCCCTTACCATATGAGGCACTGCCCACCACCACGGCGCGACCTGTTTCCTGTAAGGCCGCGGCAACCACTTCGGCGGCCGAGGCCGACCCACCGTTGATCAGCACCACGATTGGCACGCCATCAAGGATATCGAGGTCATCGGCGGCAAAGCTTTGGAAGCTCTCAGGGTGCCGTCCGGCGGTGCGAATAATCCGACCACGGGTAATAAACAGATCCGAAACCGAGACGGCTTGCTCTAACAATCCACCGGGATTGTTACGTAGATCAATAACAAAACCTTCTAAGCTCTCACCTAACTTATGCTTGATGGTGGCGACGGCTGAGCGCACATGAGCTTCTGTTGCCGCGTTGAACCGTTCGATGGTGATCACACCGATATTGTCCTCAACCCGGCCAATCACCGTGTTGCTGATCACCCGTTCGCGCAGCAAGCTTAGATCTTCCAATTGCAGACCATCGCGCAGCACATCGACCATCACGAAGCTGCCCACACGGCCGCGCAGCAGGTCACGGACATCGGTGATGGATAAATCATCGATCCGGTCGCCATCGATGGCGGTGATCTGGTCGCCATTCTGTAGGCCCGCATGGAAGGCTGGGCCGTCAGGGAAGATGCTGCGAATAATAAACTGATTATCGGCGTGTTCGAAGGCGAGGCCAACGCCACCAAAGCCTTCGCGCAACTGACGCTCACGCGAGCCATTATTGGCGCTGGCGTAACGCGAGAACCGGTCGAGTTTCTCGGTCATCGCGTCGAACATGGTCTCAAGCACAAGCTCATGGTCGATGGCGGCCAAGCGTGGGGATTGGCGACGCGCGGCGTCGAGGGCCAGGGTCGCCGATTGCGCCCAACCTTCGGCTTGATCCTGCACCGGTACGGTTACCTGATGGATGATGTCGCCACCATATTGAACGGTCAGCCAGTTGCGATCGACCGCGAAATAAAGCTTATGGTCCAGGGCGGTGAGGGCGTTTAATCCATCCAATGTCATATCGCCCAAGCTAATGGGCCGAAAATACACCTCAGAGATGCGCGTGATGCCAGCGCTCAACACGGCGGCTTCTGGTGTCGCCACGGCCATGGGGGCTGATTGATAGCGGTTAGCCTGCGGCGGCTCCACCGGAACCGGCGGTAGGCTGTCCGTGGTGCTACACGCCGCCAGCAAGAGGCCCGCGATTAACGCCGGGCGTCCGCGGCTAAGCCCCGGAAAGAAACGATGAGATAGAGTTTTTGGTGGGGCGCTCGCGCCATGGGCTGTCAGGCCCATTTTCGGTGACGACGGTAAAGACTGCGATGTCAAAGACGATAGCGTTTTTCCCATACGAATCGTTATACCACCGATTCGCATCCGATTCGCGTCTAAAGTCGGCAAAACCCCAACATTAACTAACGCCGCTTACGGGGTGTGGTTCCTTTACCCTTATGGTTCCGTTTCGGCCCTTTCTTGCCGCCCGGTCCTTTTCGGAAGGATTTCCCGCCCTTTGGCCTGCCGCGCCCTGACTTTCCACCGGGTCTTTCATCACGAGCCTTGCCAAATTTCTCGGGCGAGCTGTCATGGAGGGCTAGATCAATCAGCCCGGTAAGGGGATCGGTTGAGGTGATGGTGACCACAATCGTCTCACCCATCCGAAACTGCCGGCCCCAGCGGCGCCCAACGAGGGTATGGGTTGGCTCGTCGTGAATGTAGTAATCATCAGGCAGGCTGCGCATGGGGATTAGCCCATCAGCACCGGTGTCATCCAGGGTAACGAACAGACCGAATTTCCCCACGCCGCTGATCCGCCCGGTTTTGGTCTCACCCACCTGTTTGCTGAGGAATAGGGCCATGTAGCGGTCATTGGCACTGCGTTCGGCGGCAATCGCTTTGCGTTCAGTGCCGGATATGTGCTGGCCGGTTTCATCCAGCGCTTGGGCATCGCGTTCAGCGTAACCGCTATCGCCCAGCTTGAACAAATCAATCAAGGCGCGGTGAACGACCAGGTCGGCATACCGGCGAATAGGGCTGGTGAAATGCCCGTAATGGCGCAAGGCCAGGCCGAAGTGGCCAGTGCAGCTAGGGCCATAGCGGGCTTGCGCCTGGGCGCGAAGGATCAACTGATGAATAAGCCGCTGGTCATCATGGCCCTCCACCTGGTGGATCACCTGGGCCAGATGGCTGGGTTTGATCACTTGACCCTTGGCCAGCATGATATCCATGCCTTTGAGGATATCGCTCAACCCGTTGATCCGGTCTTTATCCGGGCTGTCATGGACCCGGTAGAGGGCCGGCTGTTGGGCTTTATCGAGGGCCTCGGCCGCCGCCACATTGGCGGTGATCATGAATTCTTCGATCAACCGGTGGCTATCGAGGCGCGGGCGGGTCACCACCTCTTTGATCCGGTCGTTTTTGTCGAACACGATCTGCGGCTCGGGGATATCCAGATCCAGGGTGCCGCGCTCCTGCCGGTTTTTGATCAGGGCGGCATAGGCCGCGTAGAGCGGCTCGATCACCGTCTCCATCAAGGGCTCAAGCTGGGAGCTGGGCTTGCCGCCCTTTGCCGCTTGGGCTTCTTCATAGGTGAGGCGCGCATGGCTGCGCATCCAGGCGCGCTCAAACCGGTGCTTCAGCAAGCGCCCGTTTTTATCGATCACCATGCGGGCCGCGAGACAGGGGCGGTCGCCATCGGGGCGCAGGGAACACAAATCGTTCGACAGCCGCTCGGGCAGCATCGGCACGACCCGGTCGGGGAAATAGACGGAATTGCCCCGTTCCCAGGCGTCGTCGTCGAGGGCTGAACCCTTGCGCACGTAATGGGAGACGTCGGCGATAGCGACTGTCAGTTTCCACCCGCCTTTGTTGCTCGGGTCATCATCGGCCTCGGCATGGACCGCATCGTCAAAATCCCGGGCATCAGCCCCGTCTATGGTGACTAGGGCCAGGTCGCGCAGGTTGACCCGGGCCGGATCGTCAGCCGGTGGCGGCTCTGCGGTTTCAGCCACTTCTAGGGCAGCGTCAGAGAAATCGACCGGGATGTCATGGGTGGTGATGGCGATCAGGCTCACGGCCTTGGGCGCGTTCATATCGCCGATGACTTCGATCACTTTGGCTTCCGGCAAGCCTAGACGCTTTTGACGGCGGCTGATCGGCTGGGCTAGGACCAGGGATCCAGGCGTCGCGCCATTGGCGTTCTTAGCCCGGACGATGAAATCGTTTTTGGCTTTTTTGTCGGTAGGGCGAATGCGCGGGACGCCGTCGCCTTCCTCATAAATCCCGATAATGTGCGAAGGAGCCTTGGGCAGCCGCCTCATGATCTGGGCGATATAGAGCCCGTCATCCTGTTCGGTGAGTTCCGCCAGTACCCGGTCGCCAGCCCCCAGATTGGCGGCGCGGCTGCCCTTATCGGTCACAATGATCTTGGGCGGGTCCTGCTTATGCTCCCAATTGACGGGCGCGCCCAGGGCTTCGCCATCGGGATCCAGGCCCGTGACTTCGATCACCGTCACCCGGGGCAGGGTGCGTGCGTTATCGTGTTTAGATCCCTTGGCCAAGAGCGGTTACGCGCTCTTTTTGGTTTTGGTCGCGGTCTTCTTCTTAGCCGTGGTTTTCTTCTTCGCCGGAGCCTTCTTTTTGGCCGCGGTTTTGCCACCGGCTTTCGCCGCCATCTTCTCGGCCTTGATCGCGATTAACTCTAAGGCACGGTCGAGGGTGATGTCGTCGGGGCTATCGGATTTGGTCAGTGAGGCCATAACCTTGCCGTACTTCACGTAAGGGCCGAAGCGACCATTGTTGAGGGTAATCGGCTTTTCATCATCGGGGTGATTGCCCAGCTCACGCATCAGCCCAGCAGGCTTACCACCGCTTTTGCTCAGCTTTTGCGCCATCAATTCCACGGCGTGGTTGATGCCGATGGTCAGCACCGTGTCGTCTGACGGCAGGGATTGATAGGTGCTGCCCAGCTTTAGGTATGGGCCATAGCGACCGATACCTGCCGTGATCATCTGCTCGCTTTCCGGGTGCATGCCCACATCACGGGGCAGGGCGAGCAATTGCAAGGCAATGTCCAAATCCACGCTGTTGGGCGTCATCTCCTTGGGCAGGGACGCGCGGGGCGGTTTAGGGAGCTTACTCTTCGGTTTTTTCTTTTTGCCCTCAGCGGCAGCAGCTTCGGCTTCCGCCAATTCCGCAGCCTCTTGTTCAGCCGATGGTCCGAGCTGCACGTACGTGCCGTAAGGCCCTTGGCGCAGGGTCACGGGCAGGCCAGTTTCGGGGTCTTCGCCCAGCAGCTTTTGACCGCCTTCGATCACCCCTTCGCTCGAGGTTTCATCCTGCACGGCCAGGGTCGTGGTGTATTTGCATTCGGGATACCGGCTACAGCCAATAAACCCGCCCGTGCGGCCGAGCTTTAAGCTTAAGCGGCCTTGGGAGCAGGAGGGGCAAACCCGTGGGTCGACGCCATCTTTGCGTGGTGGGAAGAAGTGCGGGCCGAGATTTTCGTCCAGCACATCAATAACATCACTTATCTTAAGATCCTTGGTGCCTTCGATGGCACCAGAGAAGCTATCCCAGAATTGGGTGAGCACTTCCTGCCATTGGGCGCGGCCGCCGGAGATGTCATCGAGTTGCTCTTCTAAATTCGCTGTGAAGTCGTACTCCACATAGCGGGTGAAGAAGTTCGACAAGAAGGCGGTGACCATCCGGCCCCTGTCTTCGGGCACAAACCGCCGCTTATCTAGCACCACATAGCTCCGATCCTGGAGCACTTGCATGATGCTGGCGTATGTGGAGGGGCGGCCGATACCCAACTCTTCCAGCTTTTTCACCAGGCTTGCTTCACTGTAGCGAGGTGGGGGCTGGGTGAAGTGCTGGTCAGGTTTGACCGCATCGCGGTTCGGCTTATCACCCTTATTCAGGGCGGGTAGGCGGCGGCTTTGCTCATCCTCGGAATCTTCGTCCCTGGTTTCTTGGTACAGCTTCAAAAAGCCGTCAAATGCCACAATCGAACCGGTTGCCCGTAAGGTCAGTTCACCCTTGCTATCGGTCAGGTCGACGGCGGCTTGGTCGAGAACGGCGGAGGCCATCTGGCTCGCCATGGTCCGCTTCCAGATCAGATCGTAGAGTTTGAGCTGTTCGGGGTTCAGGTACTGGCGCATCTGACCCGGGCGGCGGGCCAGATCGGTGGGGCGGATCGCCTCGTGGGCTTCCTGGGCGTTCTTCTGCTTGGACTTATAAATCCTTGGGCTGTCGGGAACATAAGTGTCGCCGTAATCCTGCTTAATTAGCGACCGGCTTTGGTTGATCGCGTCCTGGCTCAGTTGGATGCCATCGGTTCGCATATAGGTGATCAGACCCACGGTCTCGCCACCAATGTCGACGCCTTCATACAGCTGTTGGGCCAAGCGCATGGTTTGGCTCGCACCCAAGCCCAGGCGGCGGGAGGCGTCCTGTTGTAAGGTTGAGGTTGTGAAAGGCGCGTAGGGGTTGCGCTTGGTTTGCTTTTTCTCAATCGCGCTGACGGTGAACTCACCGGCGGCGATACGATCGGCGAGGGCTTTGGCTTCGGCCTCGGTGCCGATGCTCAGCTTATCAAGCTTTTTGCCATCGGCGTGGGTCAAGCGGCCGGTGAATTTCTCACCCTTATCAGTGGTGAAATCCACTTGGATTGACCAGTATTCCACCGGCTTAAAGATCTCGATCTCGGCTTCGCGCTCACAGATCAAGCGGAGAGCCACAGACTGCACTCGGCCCGCGGATTTCGAGCCAGGCAGCTTGCGCCACAGGACCGGCGAGAGGGTGAAGCCCACCAGGTAATCCAGCGCTCGGCGGGCAAGATAGGCTTGGACGAGGGCATCATCCACCTGGCGCGGCTGGGCGATGGCGTCTTGCACCGCACGCTTGGTGATCTCGTTAAAGGTAATTCGGTGGACTTCTTTATCTTGCAGCAGCTCTTTATCCCGCAGCACTTCTTCCACATGCCATGAGATAGCTTCCCCCTCGCGGTCGGGGTCAGTGGCCAGGTACAAACGCTGGGCGCCCTTCATGGCGGCGGTGATGTCTTTCACCGTCTTGCCAGCGCGGTCGCCCAGCTCCCAATCCATGGAAAAGCCATCATCGGGTCGCACCGATCCATCCTTGGGCGGCAAGTCGCGGATATGGCCGTAGGACGCGAGAACTTTGTAATCGGCGCCGAGATATTTCTCGATCGTCTTCGCCTTGGCGGGGGATTCCACAATGACAAGATTGCTAGCGGCCATGGGTGTGCAGGTCTCAATAAAATGTTTTAGAAGCCTGATAAATCAGGATTTTCCAAGTCGCGCCACCATGTTTCCAGGGTGTCGAACCACCTGGCCGCCTAGCTCCAATTCCGTCAGGGTGATGGCGACCGTTGAAGCAGAGAGATTGCAGAGACGAATTAAATCGTCAACCGCTGTCGGTGTGGTGGTCAGCGCATTAAGGATTTGGGCGTGGGCGTCATCATCCCCATCATCATTCTCGTTTTCATCAATTAAATCAGTGTCTTGATTGTCATTGTGTGAGGGTGTGAATAAGTCGCTATCAGGGGCGGTAAAATTTCGTTGTCGCTGATTTTCAAAGGCCTGTTGGGGATTGGCCATCATCGGACGCACCACCGCTAGCACATCATCAGCACTTTCCGTCAACACCGCGCCGTCACGCAGCAGCTGATTGGTGCCGCCACTGCGAGCATCGTAGGGGAACCCCGGCACGGCAAAGACTTCACGGTTTTGTTCCACCGCCCGGGTTGCCGTGATCAGAGTGCCCGATCGTTTGGCCGCTTCAATCACCACCACGCCATAAGACAGGCCAGAGATAATACGGTTGCGCTGGGGGAACATGCGCCCCATGGGTTCGGCGCCCCAGGGCCGTTCGCTGACAATGGCACCCCGCTCCGCGATATCGTGATACAGCCCCTTATGCTGGCGGGGGTAGAGCACATTGGCACCCCCGGCGAGGACAGCCACGGTGCCCGTCTCCACACTGGCCGTATGGGCCCGGCCATCAATGCCCAGGGCAAGACCAGACACGATGGTAAGCCCAGCCCGGCCCAAATCCCCGGCGATATCAGCCGCAAAGCGTTGACCATTGGCCGAGGCGTTGCGCGACCCGACAACGCCCACCGATGGCCGATGTAACAAGGTCGGATCCCCGATCACGGTTAGGACGATTGGGGCTGTGTCGATCTGGCGAAGGAAGGCGGGATAGGCGGCCTCACCACGCACTAGCAAGGTCGCCCCGGCGCGGTTGATGTGATCAAACTCACGGGCCGCTGCGTCATGATGGGGAACCACGGGGCGCTTGCCCCGGCGGTTGGCGACCAGATCGGGGAGGGCATCGAGTGCCGCGCTGGCGGTGTGGTATTGCGCTAGCAATTGATCGGCGGTGGTTGGGCCCAAATTTTCGGTGCGGGCCAGGCGTAACCAAGCCAGCTTTTCATGATCATTCAACACAGTGGGCCAGGGTTGTTCCATCAGCCCGTCGCGTCATCCGATGATGGGCTATCGGCTTGCTTTGATGGCCCTGACGCCGTGTATTTGCTCAAATTGATCTTGCTCTCTTGCCCTTTGATCAAGCGGGCGATGTTGTCACCATGACGGATCCAGGAAATCACGCTTAGGATCGCGATAAATTTTAGCGCTTGAATGCCAATAAAGAAAAAGCCGAAGAGTGGGGCTAAGGCGAGGGACACAAGGGCCGCCAGGGATGAGTATTTAAACAACAAGGCTGTGGCCAACCAGGTGGCGGTAGTGGCGGCACCGACGGTGATATCAATGGCAAACAGGATGCCCAAACTGGTCGCCACCCCTTTACCGCCCTTAAATTTCAGCCAAATCGGAAACAGGTGACCCAGGAACGCGCCCAAACCCGCTAACCAGCCAATATCCTGGCCGAAATAATAACTGCCTATGGCGACAACAACACCGCCCTTGGCGGCATCTAAAAGCAGAGTGGCAATGGCGAGTTTTTTGCTTCCGGTGCGCAGTACATTGGTCGCCCCGATATTGCCTGACCCGATGGCCCGAATGTCCCCCTTGCCTGCCAGGTGGGTCAAGATCAGGCCAAATGGAATAGCCCCGATCAGATAGCCAACACCGATGGCTGCAAGGAAGAATTGCCAGGAAAAGCCCCAGGACACTGGATCAAACATGAAAGGTAGCCATCGCTTTCGAGTGATTACGCCACGGCTTTGAGGGCACCGGCCCGGTCATAAACCAGCCGCCCATCGATCACCGTCTTCTCCACCCGGCCTAACACGGGACGGATATCAAAGGCAGAGTTTTTCGATTTGGAATGCAGCGCTTGGGCATCGATGCGCCAAGCGTGATCGGGGTCTAGGATGATGAAATCAGCCGCCGCACCGGGTTTGAGCTGCCCAGCCTGAAGGCCCAGTAATTGCGCTGGCTTCACTGTCATGGTCGCCAGCAGGTCGCTCAAGCCTAGATGCTCTTGGTGATATAAATTCAGCGCGATGCTGATCATGGTCTCAACGCCAATAACCCCGGTCGCAGCCTGGGCGAAGGGTAGGCGTTTGCTATCCACGTCTTCGGGCATGTGGTCTGAGGCAATCGCATCAATGGTGCCATCAGCAATACCTGCGATAATTGCGCCCAAATCCTCATCGGTGCGCAAGGGTGGTGATACCTTGGCAAAGGTTCGGTAATCGACCACATCCATTTCTGTCAGCGAGAAATAATGGGGGGCGGTGTCGCAAGAAACCGGTAGGCCGCGGGCTTTTGCCTGCCGGATAGCCTCCACGGCCTCCATGGTGGAGAGATGGGCTGCGTGATAGCGCGCGCCAGTCATTTCAACCAGGCGTAAATCCCGCTCAATCATCATCACCTCAGCCAGCCGTGGGATGCCTTTTAGCCCCAGCCTGGTGGCTGTTTCACCGCCATTCATATGGCCATCCTTGGCCAGGCTTGGTTCCTCGGGGTGCTGGATGATCAGCTTGTTGAACTGGTGGGCATAGCTCAAAGCCCGGCGCATAACCGCGGTACCCGCAATGGCCTTGCCACCATCGGTAAAACCCACAGCCCCGGCTAGGGCCAGTAAGCCGTATTCAGTCAAGTCCTGGCCCGCTAGATCGCGGGTGGCGGCAGCATAGGCGTAAAATTTTGTGCCGCGCTGTTCCCGGGCACGGCGGGCGATAAATTCAAGCCCCGCGGCATCCGCAATCACCGGGTCCGTGGTGGGCAGGCATGCCATGCTGGTGACCCCACCGGCAGCGGCGGCGCGCGAGGCGGTGACAAGGGTTTCCTTATGGGCCATCCCGGGTTCGCCCACGGTGACACGCATATCAACTAGACCGGGCGCCAGGATCTGGCCCTCGCCATCAATAACGACGGCATCGTCTGGCGTGCCCTGGGTTAAAGCGGTGGGGCCAACCTCACGGATCATCCCGCGTTGGGCGATAAGCCCACCCTGGGGTGAGGGCGGTACATCCAGGCCGCTAGCGGGATCGATAATGCGCACATTGCGCACAACAGTGGTTTTGGCGCTCATCGGTTTTCTCCCTGATCCTGATGCTTGGCCGCATCCTCGGGGTGCCATACCTGGTAGAGCATGTCGAGGCATGCCATGCGCACCGCGACGCCCAATTCCACCTGATCCAGGATCACCGACCGGTTGATGTCATCGGCGAGTTCAGAGCCGATCTCCACACCGCGGTTCATCGGTCCCGGGTGCATGACCAGAGCCTCGGGTTTGGCCACTTTCAGCTTTTCGTAAGTGAGGCCATAGAAGTGATAATATTCCCGGATGGACGGGACAAACCGGCCCTGCATCCGTTCGGTCTGTAGCCGCAGCATCATGACGATATCCACGTCGCGCAGCCCCTCGGTCATATCGGTGAAGGCGGTACAGCCCATGCGTTCGATACCCGAGGGCAAGAGCGTTGGTGGGGCAATCACCCGCACTTCGGCGCCCATGGCGCTGAGCAGGTGGATGTTCGAGCGCGCCACACGGCTGTGGTTGATGTCACCGCAAATCGCTACTTTAAGGCCCGCTAACCGACCAACCCGGCGGCGGATGGTCAGGGCATCCAGCAAGGCCTGGGTTGGGTGCTCATGGGCGCCATCGCCCGCGTTGATCACCGGGCAGTTTACCTTTTGCGAGAGCAACGCCACCGCCCCCGATTCCGGATGCCGGACAATTAGAAAGTCAGGGTGCATGGCGTTGAGGGTGAGCGCTGTATCAATCAGTGTCTCGCCCTTTTTCACTGAGCTGGTGCCCACCGACATGTTGATCACATTCGCCCCGAGCCGCTGGCCAGCCAGTTCGAAGCTGGTGCGCGTGCGGGTCGAGTTCTCAAAGAACAGGTTCATGATGGTGCGCCCGGCTAGTAGCGTTGAGGCGGCACCCGATTGGCGGTTCTGCACCACGTAATGATCAGCGCAATCAAGGATCGCCTCTAAATCATAGGGCTGAACCCCACCGATCCCGAGGATGTGTTTATGGGCAAAAGGCGGCAGGCCATCACGACCACTCAGGGATGAGGTGGGCGCAGGCTTAGCGTTGGCGGTGGCGCGGTTCATGGCGGCTCTCGCTTATCGGCTACAGATCTAATTGTCGGCTAAGCCCGCAAGCTAGAAGGTTTTGCGGTGAAAGGAAATGGGAATTTCACATGGATGGTGGGAAACCATTCAGCCATGGCCACGGATCTGTGGTCCCCAACCGCTGAAATCATTGTTAGTGCTGGGGAATGCCGTGCGTTTTTCGAGAGGGTAGGGACGCTTTTTCGGGCGTTTAGCCCTGGCGCAGATTGGCAAGGGCATCCAGTGCCCCTTGGAGGATGTAGCTTGCGGCCATTTTATCGACCACGGCGGCTCGTTTAGCCCGGCTCAGATCCGCCTCACCAATCAGGAATCGATCAACAGCGCTTGTGGAAAGCCGCTCGTCCCACATGAGAATGGCCGGATCGCTGGTGTTGAATAATCCCGAATCTTGCTTGGCGGCTTTTAGGATTTCATGGGCGAAGCTTTGGGTTATTTGCACCCGCGGTCCCTTGGTGCCATCCATGTTCAGGGGCAGGCCCAGGATAAACGCTTTGGCGTCCCGTTCTTTGGCCAGGGCTGATAGCCGTTGAAGATCACCGGCAAGCTTGCGCCGCTCAATGGTTTCCACAGGCGTCGCCAGGGATTGGCCCCGGTCAGAGCTGGCCACACCGATCGTGCGCTCCCCCAAATCAAGGCCAAGCACCGCATGACCTGGGCGAATTGTTGCCGAAAATTCGGGCAGTTCCATCAATGGCATGGGGGTAATCCTGGGTTCTGCCAAAATCTTTGGCATCATTTGGTGGTGGAAACCGTCGAAGCGCTTGAAATCCTCGCGCCTGCTCATTACCACAGACCCGTCGAACCACCGCATGGTGATGCGCGAACCGGGCGAATGCATAAAGTATCTTGCCTCTGTGGCACGGGTGTTTATACCCGGCTTAGGTTCCGTGTCATGCGGAAGCTTTACCCGCCTTGCCTTTTTCCGTCGCGTGACCCAAGCGACAGTGGAGTGCCGAACGACCATGTCGATTGATCAAAACACCGTAGCCCGCATTGCCCGCCTGGCCCGGATCGAGGTGCCTGAGGACAAGCTTGAGCCCATGGCGGCCGAGCTGGGCACTATCTTAAAATTTGTCGAACAGCTTGCCGAAGTGAACACCGATGGCGTGGCGCCCATGACCTCTGTTGTGGCCATGGATGCGCCGTTGCGTGATGACGCGGTGACGGATGGCGATATTCAAGCCGATGTTTTGTTAAACGCACCCGAAGCCACCGAAGGCTTTTATGTGGTGCCGAAAGTGGTGGAGTGAGTTTGGCGCCATGAGCAGT
>JBCCBF010000035.1:0-14136 GCA_039814445.1 Pseudomonadota bacterium | reverse complement strand
ATCGCCGGGGTGGTTTTGGTTTCAATCAACGGTATTGGCGTGTGGAATACAGCCTTGGGCCAAACGCCGAACCGACCCGAGCCATCAAACATGATCGATGCGAATGCAGATCGGATCATCACCCGCCAAGAATGGATCGATTTTCAAGCGCGCAATCTGCGTAATATCCCCGATGAGAATGTTAAAGCCCTGTTGTTAAAGCAGATCAGCGATAAGACAGACACGATCGATGCCAATCGTGATGGTATTATCCAAATGGATGAGCTTGAGGCGTTCGAAGACGCTCACCGGTAAGCCCTTGCCGTATGGCGCAGGCTTGGCCCACACCGGGTGCTAGCTGGCCTGGCTGTGCTTGGTGGTGGTATCGCCGGTGTGTAGATAGGCATCAAAGACGGCCGCCACGCTGCGGCTAAATCGGCGGCCTGCATGGGTGAGGGTCAAGAACCCGTCGCTATGCAAGATCAAACCATCATCGGCAAGCTTTTGAAGCGCTGGGATCAGCGTATCAAAATGCCGAGCGTCATAGCCGTGTTGGCGGCATAACCCGCCCAGATCGATGACTTTCTCACACATGATATCGCTGATCACCTGACGCCGTAGCTTATCCTCAGCGGTCAGTGGGCATTCGCGGGTGATCGGTGCCTCACCATTCATCACCGCACTCCGATACGGTGCCAGATGGGGGTGGTTCTGGGCATAGCCCCGGGGCAGTGATGAAATCGCGGAGGCACCAAAGCCAATCAAGGTATCGGCCCCATCGGTGGTGAAACCTTGGAAGTTCCGCTGGCGATGGCCGGCCTGCCAGGCCACGGTCATGGGGTCGCTGGGCTTGGCGTAATGATCCATGCCAATTTCCACATAGCCCGCGGCCGTGATCGCCTGCCGTGCGGCCTCGGCCTGGTCCAGTCGCTCAAGCGTGTCGGGCAGGCTTGCACTGCGCGCGTCGCTTTCCACCAGCTTTTGATGCTTTTTGAACCAGGGCACATGGGCATAGCCAAACACCGCCAGCCGGTCAGGGTGCAGGGTCAGGGCCTTCTCAATCGTCCGCAGCACATGGGGCACCCGTTGGCCCGGTAGGCCATACATCAAATCCAGATTGATTTTCTCAATGCCCCGATGGCGCAGACCGCGCATCGCATGGCGCACGGCGGAGAAGGGTTGCTCCCGATTGATCCGCTTTTGGATGATGGGGTTTAAATCTTGTACCCCGAGGCTTGCCCTCGTGATGCCCGTATCACCCAGGGCGTTCATAAAGCTTTCGCTTAATTTGCGGGGATCAAGCTCGATGGCGATCTCAGCATCCTGGGCCAGCTGGAACCGTTGCCGTAGCCGGGCCATGATCGCACGCAGATCGGTGGCGCTCAAAGCGTTGGGGGAGCCACCGCCGAAATGGATGTGGTGAACCGGGCCAGGCTTACGGCCGTGGGGGCGGCCGTTGTCCATGGCCTTGGCTTTGAGATCAATTTCTCGCTGCAACAGATCGGCATAGGCGCTGATTCTATTGGTATCCTGGGTAATGCTGGTATGGCACCCGCAATACCAGCACAGCTGATGACAAAACGGGATATGCAGATAAAGCGATAGGGGCGTCCCCTCGGGAATATCCGCTAACCATTGCGCATAGTGGCCAGCCCCGTCCACGGCTGTGAAATGGGGGGCTGTGGGGTAGGATGTGTAACGCGGCACCCGCGCCTCGGCATAGGTTTTAAGCACCGGCGACAAGGCGGCCTTGGGGCGCTTCGGCGTGAGGATAGCGGCGGTAGGGCATTGGTTCATGGGGCGCAGATTAGCCGTGATAACCAATCGCCACGTTGATTTGGGTCAAGTTTCCGCCGGTTTCTGTTTCGCGTCCAAGAAATGGTCGCAAACGCGGGCGCGGTCTGCTGATTAGGAACAAAAATCCGGGCGGCTGGCGCTGCGCCCGTCCCAGGGGGCGGCATGGCCCGCGGCGATCAGCGCATCAGAGAGGCGCATGCCACTGGCTAGGATCACATCACCCCGCGCGCGGCCATATTTCTCGGGCCCCAGGATGATCACCCGCACGTTTTGGCCGGTGATTTGTGCTGTCAGCCAGGCTTGTGCGGCCGCCCCAGCACTGGCCTCGGCGGCACAATCCGCGCGTCGGATTTCGGGCGCTTGAACACCGCTTAGGCGCAACCGTTCGGTCACCTTCATCACCCGTGGACCCAGGCGATAAACCTCGAACTCCACCTCCACCGTGTCACCATCTAGCACCCGGGTCACCACCGCTGGGTATTCTTGGGGCAAGCCGGTGGCTTGTCCGGCCATGGGCATAGCGGTCACCAGGAACGCTAGGGAAAGGGTATAGGACCAAAGTCTCATACCTCTAACCTTGGCTGATTACCCCTAGGGGTCAATGCCCCAGGGCGCTTATCAACACACGATCACACTAAAATTTCTGATCTCAGTGCTTTGCTGAGCTTCGTTGATCGGCATTAGTGTTTGTTCAGTTTTGGGCGTTATGGGGCCAGGTTTCCTAACGAAAAGCTATTAAAAACCGATAGGCCCTGTTGGTGGCACATTCACGGGCGCAGGCGGCTGTGACGGCATGGGCTTGTCACTCTGCGATGGCTTGCCTTTACCTGGTGAGGGGGCGGGTGGTTCATCAAAATATCCCTCACCTTTTACCGGGATGACAGCACGGTCTGGACCGCTTTGAAAAACTTGCATGGTATGGCTCTTCTTGATGGGGGCGAGTAAGACCGTTTGATATTTAGGCGACTGGGGGTGGCTAGTCTAGGATTGTAGCTTGTGAGCCGATTTATGATTGGTTTATACCTGTCATATCCGAAATCAACGCCGCTCATTGCGGTGCTTAGAGACCCTGCGATTAACCAGAGTGGGTCACGCTAAGTATTTGATTTCATTAGCGGGTGTAGCTCAGGGGTAGAGCGTCAGCTTCCCAAGCTGAATGTCGAGGGTTCGAATCCCTTCACCCGCTCCACTCTTCTCAACATCATGAGAATCAATCTTCGTCGTTTCTTGATTTTGCGCCGAGCCATGCGATTTTTGCAAATCTCCTTCCCGCTTTCATCATACGTATGCACAGTAGTTCATGCAGCTGATGCAAACAACAAAGGAGAACATTGGTGGCTTTTAACATTATCGGTCGGTCGGGTTCGGTGCCTGCCATTTTTGGCGACGCGAAGGACATGGCATTGATGACCAATGTGCTGGTGGATCGAGCCACCGGTGCTGTGACGTTGGAACTCGCCAATGCCAATCCTCGTAAGCGCAAGCAACAAATCCCTGTTTCCAAAGAATTAGCCGCGGTGATGCGTGAGGCTGATCATGTGGTCGCCGTCGCCGTTGATCGGTTTGGCGATACTGAAAAAGCTGAGCTGATCTCCTTGCAGCCGATGTCCTACGGCAAGCGCACGAGCCTGCCGATGGCCACGGTGGTGGAAACAGTAAGTGGCCTACTCGCCGGCCAGTTGACCATCGACACGGTGGTCCACCGCGCCAGTATCGGCTGGTTTCACCATTAATCACAGCATTTGATTGATCGGTTTTTCGATGCAGCGACAGTCCTGAAGGTTCGGGGCCGAGGGTTCGCTGCTGCTCTCTCCACGATGAAGAAAGGTAGATACTAATGGGCTGGAATGATGATCCGCATGCGCATCCATTTTTGCGCTGGGTTGATCGGAACAAGCAAGCCGTGGGCGCGGCTGCTGTGGCCGGCGTGACAGGTTTGGCGGTGCTGATGAGCACGGTGAATTTTGGTGCAACCCAATTGGGTGACGGGGCGCCCAGCCCCTGGATGCAAGGCCAAGTGCGCTATGAGCAGGTCATTGAGCAAACCGCCGAGCGGGAGCCGGTCCTGCAGATCGACGGGTATGCGATTGAGGAAGGCCGGTATTCTTATCCCGGTATCGTGATGATCACGGGCGACCTGACCACCGATAATTTCAGGCTCAAGGCCGACCAGATCATCGTCACTGGTAGTGTCCAGGGCAGCGGGATTGTGTTGGAGGCCAAATCTGGCGGACCAGGCACCGAGGCTGAGCCACGATTTGGTAACGGCGGTATTGAGGTCGATGGCGGTCTCAACGTGACCGACACCCGCCTCGGTATGCGCGGCACTACCAGCATTACCGTGGGCGACAACGTCACGGGGTATCAGAGCGAACTAAAAGCCGGTGAGATCGATTTGATGGGTTATCTCGCGGGCCAGGATTTCCGCGTGAACACTCACGACCTGATGATTGATGGCCCGGTTGATGGCGATGCGATTACGCTTAATACTCAATTCGGCGTCGAACGCAGCCATATGGAAGGTGATATCTATAAGGTGAGCCAGGGCGGCGACATCGTGGTCCATGGCGGTATCTATGGTGATGGCAACCGCGTGCTCGGTGGCCAAGTGCAGATCGATGGCGATATTGAGGCCACCAATTTGACCATCGAAGGTTACATGGCCGAGGTGCACGAAAAAGACGTTTCGATCGTCATGGTTCCGGTGGCAGTCCCCAACGGCAATGGTGGCACGAGCATTCGTCTTCAGCCCCAGACCAATGTGGATTACGACCCCATTCGTCTGTTCGATAACACCAGCGGCATGCCAGCCGTGACCATCACCGGTTACGTATCCGGTGAGAATATCAAGATCGATGGCAATGCCGGGGTGTCCATGGCCGGTTACGACTATGAAAATGTGACGGTGACCACCAGCTTTGAAAGTCCAGTGCTAGAGCAACGGGGCTTGGAAGTCTCAGCTCCGCGCCCGGGGGCGAGCCCAGGGTAAGAGCCCTCGCTGACCGTTTAAGGGTGAGTAGAACCGGGATGATGGCAAAAACCGTCATCCCGGTTTTTGCTTTTATTCTGATGCGAAATTGTTAGAACCGTGGTTACCCAAGGAATTTGGCCCTGGGGACCGGTCGCAGCCTACCCGGTTATAGCGAAAACAAGGGTTCTGACATGAAAACGCTCGTCGTCTGCTCAGGCGGACTAGACTCCATCACGCTCGCCCATAGAGTGGCGCGCGACCATCAGCTGGATGGTTTGATTTCCTTCAATTACGGCCAACGCCACGCCAAGGAATTGGCATTTGCTAAGGCCTGCGCCGATGAACTGGGCACCGATCACATTCTGATCGATATCGCACATGTGGGCGCGCAGCTCACCGGTTCGGCCCTGACCGACAACGTGGATGTGCCCGACGGCCATTATGCTGAGGAAAGCATGAAGGCGACCGTGGTCCCGAACCGCAACGCGATCATGCTGGCGATTGCTTTTGGCGTCGCGTCATCCCGCGGGGCAGACGCGGTGGCGACCGCTGTCCATGGCGGTGATCACTTCATCTATCCCGATTGCCGGCCAGGCTTTATCGATGCTTTCCAGGCCATGCAAAACCACGCCCTCGAAGGCATGGGTGATGTGACGCTCTTCACGCCTTACGTGAATGTGCCCAAGGACGCGATTGCCGCCGAAGGGGCTAAACTCGGGGTGGATTTTGCCAAGACCTGGTCGTGTTACAAAGGCGGTGAGATCCATTGTGGTCGCTGCGGCACCTGCGTTGAGCGGCGAGAGGCTTTCCATCTGGCCGGGGTGGCCGATCCTACGGTCTACGCCGATCCCGATTTCTGGCGCGAAGCCTGTGAGGTCGAGGATGCCGCCTCACCGGAGGCTGCCCCACCGGAGGCTGCCCATGTATAGGATTTGGAAAGAGTTTCAGTTCTCCGCCTCCCATGAGTTGCACGGCTTGCCCGACGGCCACCCCTGCAACCGCTTGCACGGTCACAATTACATCGTGGAAGTGGAGTTGCAGGCCGAGAGCCTGACGAAGGCTGGCTTTGTTATAGATTTTCTCAAATTGGCGCCGTTTAAGAAGTATCTGGATGATGAGTTTGACCACCGCCACCTGAATGATGTGGTGGGTGATTGGGGGACGTCATCCGAAAGCCTTTGCAAGCATTTCTATGATTGGTGCAAGGAGCGCTGGCCCGAGACGGCTGCGGTCCGGGTGCGCGAGACGCCAAAGCTCTACGCTGAGTACCGGCCATGAACGCGATTGCCAAAATCGCAGCGTCCGATACGGGGAAGAAAATCAGGGTTAGCGAGATCTTTGGACCAACGATCCAGGGTGAGGGCGCGCTGATCGGCCAACCCACCGTGTTTGTGCGCACCGGTGGTTGTGATTACCGCTGTGATTGGTGCGACACCTTGCACGCCGTGGATTCCGAATACCGCCACACCTGGCAACCCATGGATGTTCAATCCATCATGGCCGAAGTCGAGCGGCTATCGACAGGCCAGCCTTTAATGGTGTCGCTATCGGGCGGTAACCCGGCGATCCAACCCCTGGGGCCGCTGATCGATCACGGGCAGACTAAGGGTTATCAGTTCGGCTTAGAGACCCAAGGCAGCATTGCCCAAGACTGGTTTGCGAAGCTGTCCGTGTTGACCCTCAGCCCCAAACCACTATCGAGCGGGATGGATTTCGATCCCGATAAACTAAACGATTGTCGGCAGGCGGCTGGCGCTGCGCGCACGGTCTTAAAATTCGTTGTTTTTGATGAGGCGGATTACGCCTTCGCGCGGTCAGTTTTCGCCCAGCACCCCGATCTGCCGGTCTATTTGCAGCCGGGAAATCACAGCCCGCCGCCCCCTGATGACGATGATGCCGCGGTCGACATGGCGGGCATTATGGAACGCATGCGGTGGTTAGTGGACCGGACCGTAGCCGATCAGTGGTTCGAGGCCACCGTGTTGCCCCAGCTGCATGTGCTGCTGTGGGGCAATCTTCGAGGAGTATAGCGCAATGACCGATAGTATTTATGAGAACCTGACCCAGCTCGGCAGCCAAACCGGCCTGCCGGAAAGCCCCGAGGACGCAAACCTAGAGCGCGTGCCGAACCCTAAGGCTGGGATGAATTACCTGGTCCGGTTCACGGCACCCGAGTTCACCTCGATTTGCCCGCTGACCAGCGCCCCTGATTTTGCCCATTTGGTGATCGATTATGTGCCCAAGGATTGGCTGGTCGAAAGCAAGTCGCTGAAGCTTTATCTCGGTTCCTTTCGTAACCACGGCGCCTTCCATGAGGATTGCACGATCACCATTGCCAAGACCCTGGTGGACCTGCTGGACCCCCAATGGCTGCGCCTCGGTGGGTATTGGTACCCCCGTGGTGGCATCCCCATTGATGTGTTCTATCAAACAGGTCCTGTGCCGGCTGATGTGTGGGTGCCGGACCAGGGTGTTCCCACCTATCGTGGCCGGGGCTAGGTCACAATTGCAGCGGGTGTGCGGGCAGGCTGAATGACCAGTAAAGCAAGGAGCCGCCAACCCAGGCCAGCATGATCCCGCCGCCAAGCAACACAAACCCATGAGCCTGTGCGAGCCGACCGCCACTCGAAAAGCGCTGGGCCAGCCCGGCAACCTGATGGCGGGCGAGAACAGTAATAACGGCGAGTGCTGAGACGGCTATTGCAGTCCCACTAGCCATTGCCAAGACGGCAAAGAAACCAATCCAGCTTTGCCCCACCACACTGGCGAAGATCAACACCAGAATGGCACCACTACAGGGTCGTAGTCCCATGGCGGCAATCACCATCGCCATGGCGCCCAATCCTTCTTTGGCTTGGAGGATTTGCTGGGGGTGCGGCACATGGGTGTGACCACAACATGAGCCGTCTATGTGGTGATGCTGGTGGTGTTCAGGATCAGGACTGTGATTTGCACCCTTGGCGACATAGCTGCCAATCACGCGGGCACCCCGTAGGACAAGCCACAGCCCTAAGGCGAAGATGAGCGTGAAGCTCAGCCGCTCACTCCAATCCACAGCGCTATCCATATGCCCAGCCAACGACCCCACCATAAACACCACGCCATATACCAAAGCGATAGCGGTGAGCCCCTGACATAGGGCACCCAGGCTAGCCAGCATGACGCCTCGGACAAGCAGTGTTGAGTGGGTGGCGAGATAGGTGGTGATGATCACTTTGCCATGGCCCGGCCCTGCCGCATGGAACAAGCCATATAGGAAACTAAGCCCGATAACCCACCAAGCGTTGGTAGGGTTTGCGGCCGCCTGATCGATGGCGCTGATCAGCTGGTCATGGAGCTGGCGCTGGGTTTCGAATAGCTGGAGGGTGAGGCTCTGCCACATGATGAATGCTTTTGTTTAGGCGCTGTCGCAGGTGATGGTGACTGTTTGTGTAAACAAGCGACCAAGATCGGGCGGGCCGGTTACGTTTATGCCAAGATTGGCGGCGAACAGGGTTTGCTCAACCGTGGGTGTGGGCTCGATTAATTCATGGGCGCACGATTTAGAAGGGTGGGTGATACGGACCGCCTCGCCCTGCTTATCATGGCGCATTTGAATATAATAAGTGGGGTCGAAAACATAATAGGTGAGAGGCTCTTGGTCATCGGCCGCCCCGGTTACTGGCAAGGTGAAAGTCATTTCAATCTGCTGATCAACCAATTGCGTCTTGCCGTGCACGGCCACCCCAGTGGACACAAGCTGATCGGCCTGTTTGATTTCAGTGAAGAAATCATAGTGCCGCAGTTCCGTCAGGTTTTGCGCCATGATCTCGTCGAGTTTCTGCTGCTGGTTTTTCGGGCTGGATCCTTGCTGGTCGAACAGGGCAAAGGCCGTGTAGGCCCGGTCAAAGGTCCAATGGTGGTGAAGCGCGACCAGGCGTCCCCCATCGCCAAAGACAGCGGTGATTTTCACATCGATATAGGCATGGGGGTGGGCATGGCCCTTCTTGCCCGTCCACGCACCCATTAGGCCCAGAATGAGCACCATGAGCAGCAAGCCACGGGTCAAGGCGCGCTTAATCATCACAGTCGGTTGTTGCATGCACGCGGGTATCATGGCCGCCAATATGCCGCTCACCACGCTGTTCAGCCAAATCAATTTGCCGTTGGCGTTCGGCAAACCGGGCGCGGTCGGCGGGCGTGTATTCATCGATGCATCGTGGGCAGCTCACACCGCGCTGATAGGCGACATGCCGTTTATCCGCGGGCGAAACCGGTCGTCGACACGCCCGGCACATCTCATAATCCCCGGGCTCTAACCCGTGGCCCACCGATACGCGCTCATCAAAAACAAAGCATTGGCCTTGCCATTGGCTGTCTTGGGCTGGCACGTCTTCTAGATATTTGAGGATACCGCCTTGGAGGTGAAAGACATTGTCATGGCCTTGGTCCACCAACCATGAGGTGGCTTTCTCACACCGAATACCGCCCGTGCAAAACATGCCCACGCGCTTGCCAGCGAACCGATGGGCATTGGCCTGCCACCAGGCGGGAAACTCCCCAAAGCTCGTCGTATCGGGGTCAATCGCCCCGTCAAATGTGCCGATGGAAACTTCGAAATCATTACGGGTATCGATCATCACCACGTCATCTTGGACGATAAAATCATTCCAATCGGCGGGCTTAACATAATGGCCGACCCGGGCTGCTGGGCTGACCCCATCGACACCCATGGTGACGATCTCACGCTTCAGCCGCACCTTCATCCGGTAGAACGGCTGTTGTTGGGCATCGCTTTCTTTCCACACCAAATCAGCGCATCCTGGCAGCGCACGAATGGTGGTAAGGGCTGTGTCGATGCCTTGACGGTCGCTGGCTATGGTGCCGTTAATGCCTTCAGGGGCGAGCAAGATGGTACCCACCACGCCCGCTTGTTCACACGCGCGCAAAAGCGGCAGACGCAGCCCAGCCGGGTCGTCAAAAGGGGTGAAGTGGTAAAGGGCGGCAACAGTCCAAGTCATGATCACGCTGATCTACCGGAAAACCGCCCACAACGCTATGGTGTTGTCAGCAGATGCGGCAAAACCGAGGGTGGGTCTATGGCAGCTTTGGTGCTAGCGTTAACAACCTAAAGTTAAAAAGCCTTCGCTAGTAAAATGCAGACTGTGACGGATACGAAAAAAGAGCCTGTGGAGCCGCAAGCAAGCGAGATGAGCTTGTCGAATGTAGGCAGGCTGTGTCGACGGTTTTGGGCTAGCAAATGGGCGTTATCTATCCTGATCATTCTCACCATTCTTGAAGCAACCAATAATTTATTCGGCCTTGTTTTCAGTATGGCTGAGAGAAGCTCCGTAGATGTGTCGCAGGAGCTTGTTTCTATTGAAGAATTATTGTTTACGATGCCGCTTATATTGGGGGCTATATTACTGTTTACGCGACGGCTGGGTCTCAAGTTTGTCATGCTCGCATTTTTGTTGTCGAGCTACGATAATCATTTTGGATTTATTGATGATCATTGGCACAATTTTCTTGATGACAATCAGCTTTACCCTCTGGCGTTACGCCGGGGTGATCCAGACGCAGATGTTAACATTCAGTACGCCGTCTTATCCTTTTACGTGGTTATTTATGCTGGCTTGGCGCTGATGATGTGCCGCGCAAAGTGGCGTAGTTTTGAGCGGATTTTTGTCCTGCTGATCATGAGCGTCATGCTCGGCACTACCGTTCTGTTTCATCAGGTTTTTATTCATAACGCATTGGTGTCTGAGTTCGAGCAGGCTCGGGCGGCAAAGCGCGCGCATTATGCGTCTCTGGTTCATTTGCCAGACCAGCAGTTCTTATCGTTCTGCAAACAGCGTGGAATGAATTGCCAAGTGGGTGTGCTGACAGAACCCATCGCTATTGCTGACACATCTTTACAACCGGCGTTAGCGGAGGCCGCTAAACACCTAAAAAACAACCCGCAAATGGCCACTCAAACATACGATCAAGCATTGCGTGTCAGCACATTGCAGGGGGTCTTAACCGGCCATCAAATCGTCATGCATCGTTATGGTGCGCTACCGGATGCACGTTATCGGCTTATCGTCGATCATTCCGAATACACCCATATCCCGAACCGTCACAAAGTGCATTTTACCGGGTTGATGATTGTGGCTCATAGTTGGTGGATTGGTGGGGGCTTATTGCTGATTGCGTTTCACCGACGCCGGTTTGCTAAGCGTTTTGGCGCGCGCGTCCAGCCTGCGGCCGGTGGGGTTGGATAGCCATGACCACGCTCTCAGATACGGCTGATGATAAGGGCACAGATTTGCCCCCTAATCCCGCCAAGGATGGGCCGGACCGTACGACTTTCGCATGGCGCCGATTTGCCCGAGGGATATGGCAACACCCAGCGTTTCGATTGCTTTTAGGGGTTAGCTTTGGCGTTATGCTAGGCGGTTATCTGTTGCCGGTGCTCGAACTAATCGCAGCGGGTAACCGGCCGGCCTTGGGGCCCGCCTTAATGCGCTTGGCGGCATGGCTGTCCCTGGTGCCCTTGGCCATTGGTGTGGCGAGCATGATTAGCAAGCGGCTCGATGGGTTAGGGCTTATGCTTATGGCCTTGGTGGCCGGGTTGGTCGCACCGCTCATCACGGTCGACACAGGCGATCACCAGCCCTGGATTTGGCTTGGCTATGCCCTGATATACCCCTTGCTTTGGTTGAATATCATTCGGCCCGCCCGCCGCAGTCTTGCCCGTAGTTTCACGCTGCTGATCCTCACCGTGACGTTGATGACGAGTGCGCTGTTTCACCTGATTGTGGTGGATCTGGCATACCGTAGCGTGGTGGCCCAAGAACGCGGTGCTACCCGCCAGGAATTGATCACGATCATCGATTTGCCCCAGGAATTGTTTGAACAGCAATGCCGCTTGCGGGTGCTTGGGTGCTGGTCAGGGCCGCCTGACCAGGCGCCTGATATGGGCAATGCGACCTTACAAGATAAGCTGGCGGCTGTTCACGAGGCGATCGAAGCCTATCAGCTCTATGGTTTACGGCGCGTGGTTGAGCCTGAGAATGTCACCGCCCTATCGGCCGATCTGCGCGGTGATCAATTAGCCTATTTCCATACCGGCGAAGAATACCGGGTGGCCTGGGATAATCGGCATTATGGTCACCTCACTTGGCGCTATCAGATTTATTTGGGCGCGTTGATGGCGTCGGCGCATCTCTGGTGGGTGTTTGGCGGTTTTATTCTCCTGGCGTTCCACCAATCGAAAACCGCCTGGCGGTACGCCAAGCGTGAAGCTGATGAGATAAAGGCCGAACGCGGTGGCATAGCGCCTAAAGTGGATGATGCCGCCCACCGTTGAAACCGCTCACCCATGACCACATCAGCAAGATTGAATGTGGTTCGCCGTCGGCCTTTGGCTCAATCAATCAGCTAGTTGGCCGGGTAAAGGCCGCGCGATCCGCCTCACACGCTTCCCGGATAAAACAGCCCTCCAGGTGATCATTCACCAACCCCATGGATTGCATAAACGCATAGCATGTCGTCGGCCCCACAAAGCGCCAGCCTCGTTTTTTCAAGTCCTTTGATAAAGCCGTGGATTCCGGTGTTTTGGTTAGTGACATGGCGGCTTGGTAATCAAGGATACGCGGCCGGTCGGCAGCTTTTGGCTCATAGCCCCAAACAAACGAGGCCAGGGACCCGGCCTCTTGTTGTAACGCGAGGGCGCGTTGGGCGTTGTTGATGGTCGCCTCAATCTTACCCCGATGGCGGATGATGCCAGCATCCTGAAGCAAACGCTCCACATCCTCATCGGTATAGCGCGCCACAATGGTGGGATCGAAATGGGCAAAAGCCGTACGAAAATTCTCACGCTTGCGAAGGATAGTGATCCAGCTCAACCCCGCTTGAAATCCCTCGAGGCAGAGTTTCTCAAACAGCCGCTGATCATCATCAACGGGGCGGCCCCATTCTTCGTCGTGATAGCGAATATACTCAGGATCCTCACCGGGCCACCAACAACGGGTATGACCGTCATCATTGGTAATAAGGCCATGGTTATTCTGGTTCATGGGCTGACCTATTGTTTATCGGCCTTGGTGATGGCGGCAAGGATGAAGTCCTTTAACCATGTGGCCGTTGCCTCATCAATGCCGTCGGCGATGCTCATGCTTCCTTGATCGCTGGCAGCCATAACCCGATGGGTCACGGTTTTCTGCTCAGCGCGTAATTCTTCAATCACATCGAAGGGCAGGACCTCGCGTTCTATTTGAATGCCGTGATTACGGGCGATTGGATCGTGGTATGTTAGCCGATCATGGGCAATGGTCAGATGCCGAGGGGTGTTTTTATCGGTGCGCTGCACAAGAAAGATCACCCCCGTAAATACGATCGGCACCGCGATGCCAACCCAGGCATTATCCATGGATGGATTATCAAAGACGGCTATCAAGGGCGTGCTCGATAACAGGGCGGTAGCGGGCAGCACCCAGCGTGACATGCGTGGTGGTAGCACATGAATTCTTAAAGCACGCGCGCCATCAATCTCGGTGGATTCCACCCTCAGCGCTGATGGTACGGCGCTGTGTTCATGATAGCCGCTGACCAATTCACCGTCGGCGACCTTCTGTTTGATGGTTTTGTCCACATCACCGGCTTGGCGGACGCTGATATCACGGCCGCTGCGTTGCAAGGCGGGCAGCCCTAGTTTGGTGGCTAAATCTTCCCATTCCTGCCGTACGCTTTTGCGCGAACTGCGGATCAGTAATGGCACTGTCAGTTCAGGGTCCCGGTGCAGCAATTCAATGACTTGATAGAGGGTGCTCGAGTTTTTACGCTTCACCTCATACTGGCGCATTAACACCCCGGTGAAATCATCACGGGGCAGGTGCTGATCGCGGGTGTTGAATAACCCATACCGGGTGATCAAAAAACCATCATGCACGACTTTAAGCCCGGTTTGGTTATACCAATGCCATAGGCTGATCAGGGTGGCAATGCCCATGATAATCAGGGGTGGGATTACTAAGAATGAAGCCTGGTCGAACCCATTTTCTTCACGGTTGATATCGCTCACCATCATTACCGCCGGAAAGCCCATAAACAGCGCCATAAACAACCCACCGATCAGCGGCGCCCAGGGGTTTCGGCGTAGGGTGTGATCTTCATCCACATTGGTTGGGTCAAGATCGAAGCGGTGTAACCAGACGCCAAAATAAGTCAGACCAGAGCGTTTTTGGGCGATGTCTGTGTCAAGCATGGCGTTGGTCATTCATGGGGTACGATCAGGCAAATCATTATAGGCGTAACCTGAGCCTTATGGTGAACCCAAAAGCCTGGGTGATTTTTCAGTGTGATCGTCGTGGTGTGCGCTATCGGCTTACATGTTTAGTCAGACACTTTATGGGTGTCATACAACT
>JBCCBF010000249.1:0-4476 GCA_039814445.1 Pseudomonadota bacterium | reverse complement strand
TCTATCGGCAAAAGCCATGGACGCGGTCCTGATGCGGGCCACCATGGACAATGCCGATGACGCCATCGTGGTGACACGGGCAGAAGACCATAACCCTGACGGCCCCACCGTGGTATTTGCTAACAAGGCCTATGCCAAATTAGCCGGCATCACGGCCCATGAGCTGATCGGCCAACCAGCTACCCTTATCGGTCAACAGGGGGCGGATGGCACCATGATGCTGGGGTTCCAAGAGACCCTTCACCGCGGCCAATCTTTGCGCACCGAAGTACTCTTTTATAACGCTGAGAATAAACAAGTGTGGCTCGATCTGGGCATCTTCCCTTTGCGCGCAAAAGATGGATCGGTCACCCATTACGCAGCCTTCGCCCGGGACATTGCGATCCAGAAACGGGCCGAAGAACAGATGCGCACGGACAAAGAAAGCGCCGAGGTTGCCAACCGTCTGAAAAGTGAATTACTCGCCACCATGAGCCATGAAATCCGCACGCCGCTCAATGGCATCATCGGGATGAGTAATCTGCTTGCGGACACCTCGCTTGACCAAACCCAACGCCGCCATGTGGACATGTTGGCAAACTCCGCCGAAACCCTCTTACAGCTGATTAACGACATTCTCGATTTATCGAAGATCGAAGCTGACCGGCTAGAACTCGAACCCATGCCGTTCAGCATCAAAGATTTGGTGTTTGAATTGGCAGACATGCTGCGGCCACAACTAAGCCGTGCGAGCTTAGAGCTGGTTATTGACGTGGAAACCAGCATCCCGGCTGAGCTGTCCTGTGATCCAGGCCGTGTGCGGCAAATCCTGCTGAACTTGATCAGCAACTCCATCAAATTCACCAATAAGGGGCATATCCGCATCTATGTAGATTTGCTGTCCGCGCGTAATGAGGCAGGCCAGCAAATGATTGAGATAACGGTGGAAGACACCGGCATCGGCATCTCAAAAGCCGCCCAAGACAAGATCTTTGAAAAATTCAGCCAGGAAGACGCCTCCACCACCCGGCGTTATGGCGGCACCGGGCTTGGCTTGGCCATCTGTCGGCAATTGTCCGAGTTAATGGGCGGGTCGATTACGGTCAGCAGCGAAGAAGGCGTCGGCTCTTGTTTCGCGTTTCGCTTTGGGTTCGATCATGTCACCAGCTCAGCCGTGATTGACCGCTGGGTCAAAAAAGATGACCGTCATCTTCACGGTAAACGGGTGATTGTGATCGATGATTTAGCAGCCAGCGGGGACGCCATTGGCCGCTACCTGCAAGCCGTTGGGGTCGAGGCGCGCGCGTTTAGCAAGATGGATCGGCTCATCCCCGACTTAACCCGTTGGTACAACCAATGGGGCATACCCGATCTGATCTTGATTGATGAAACCCTCGATGTGGGCAGCGTCTTTGATGTCATGCCCCAACTGGAACAGGTCTTGGGCGAAGATCTACCACCGATCATGCTGTTATCCACCAAGCCATTGCAAGGCCGTCACCGTAAGCTTGAGCGCGTAGGTATTAGTGGTGCCATCGAGAAACCCATACGGCCCAGCCAGCTGATCAGGGCGGTGACCGCGCTGATCGCCGATTATGCCCCAGACAGCTTCTGGACCCCGCATCCAGAGGTCATCCGCACCAACCGCACAGATGGTGGTGGTGATGATAATCATCCGCTCGAGGGGCTGCAGGTTTTATTGGCCGAAGACAACACCATCAACGCACAGATCTTTGTCCACACAATGGAGCGCTGGGGTGCCCGGGTCACGGTAGCCGGTAATGGTCAAGAGGCGGTGGAAATTGGTCGCTCCATGCCCTTTGACATCATTTTCATGGACTGCCAGATGCCAGAGCTTGATGGCTATGGCGCCACCGAACAGTTACGGCGATTGATGGGACAAGGTACCATACCCACCATACCGATCATCGCCCTGACCGCTAACGCCATGAAAGGTGACCGTGAGCGGTGTTTGGCCGCCGGCATGGATGATTATCTGTCAAAGCCAGCCCAGGCCCGAGATATCGCATCCACGATCCGCCGGTGGGTTACCAACCGACCAGCAGCTAGCGATACCAGCCCTGACCCACAGACCAAGCCTGGCCCGCAAGAGCAAGCCGCCCGGACTGACCATCACAACCCTAGCTATGCTGAAGAAGCCGGCATTATCCTTATCGATGACGCGCTCTACAATGAATGCGCCGATATTTTGGGCCCCAATCATGGTCAGGTGGTCTTGGATTTCATCGAACGCTTAGCCCAGATGCTGCAAGAAATGGCTTTTGCCATCACCAACCGCGATTTTGAACGGACCGCCAAATTAGCCCATCCATTCAAATCATCCTCCGCCCAGCTGGGTGCTGTGGCTGTGGCCAAAATTTGCCGCCGGATTGAAATGAAAACCCGTGATGTTTCGGTTGATGAGGTAGATGACGCAGCCTTGGCGGATCTATTGGTCGATCTGCAAACAATATCGGAGGAAACATCCGCCGTTCTGGCCCAGAGGATCGACCAGCATCCGGTCACAAACCGTCGTGACCTGGCCAGCTGATACCGATCACCTCTTTTACAATTCCCAAGCGTTTTTCAGGCGATTTATCGACTGCTGTTGCAATACATCAATCTCACCATCCGCAGCCGCGACCGTGGTCAACATCGCCACCACATCTTTTCGTTGCTGGGCATCAAGTTCTGGTTCCATACGCCGACGAATCTTATCAATCGCGGTATCCACGTCACCCATATCTTGGGCATACCATTTGGCCTGAGCAAAAATCTCCTCAGCTTCGGCGTCAGAGAATTGCAAAACAGTCGTCAATTGCTGCTTGATAACCGCAATGGTCTGCCCGGTCATGGCGCCAGTATCATGGGCCAGGGCGACCATCATCACTGTGGCCGCCAACCTGCTGTCGTTAATCTCATTCACCGGGCGAAATTTGCGTTTGTGATTCCACCGGGTGCGCCGAAAGAAGAGCCGCGTATCGTTGGCAGCCTCGCCAACCCGGTGAGCATTCTGCCGCGCGGCATCCATGCGATACAAAAAGAAAGCTACTGCCCCCAACAATCCCAACACGCCTGCAATGATATGCATGACCGCCCCCGCATTCTTAAGCATTAGACATTTCTAAGATGCTAACACAGGTAACTGATGGGTCAAACGCAATGGCGGGTTACGCGGTGATCAGTTTACGCAAGGTCTCAACCGTATCAGCATCGGCTGTGGGCTTATCCCACCGGATGCGATGCACGCGTGGAAACCGCATGGCAAGCCCCGATTTATGCCGGGTACTTTCGTGAACGCTGTCAAAGGCCACTTCCAGCACCAGCCCCACATCCTCGCCATGGGCCACCTCGCGCACGGGGCCAAAGCGGTTGGTCGTGTTGTTACGGACAAATTTATCGAGCTGCTTTAGCTCATCATCGGTAAACCCAAAATAGGCTTTACCCACGGGCACGATCTCGCGCCCCTCACCCTCGCTGGCTGGACGCCAGGCACCAAAGGTGTAATCGGAATAGAAGGATGAGCGCTTACCATGACCCCGCTGGGCATACATCAGCACGCAATCCAAGGTCAGGGCATCGCGCTTCCATTTAAACCATGGTCCCTTGGGGCGGCCGGGCACATAAGTCGAATTCTTATGCTTAATCATCAGCCCTTCCACCAGGCTATCGGGGGCGTCCCAGCTGGTGTCGCGGATCTCACCCAGTTCATCCCAACTGGTGAAATCAACCAGGGTTGAGAGGTCCATACGGCTTGGCTTAACCCGGTCGAACCAGGCCTCTAGCCGCCCACGCCGTTGGTCAAAGGGCAGGTCGCGCACATCATCGCGGCCATCATAAAGCAGGTCGTAAACACGAATATGGGCCGGTGCGTCGGCCATCATCTTCGCCGTTACGTTTTTACGATTAAGCCGTTGTTGCAAGTCATTAAAGGACGCAACAGAGCCATCACGAAACACCAGCAGTTCACCATCAAGAACCACCTCATAATCCACAGCCTCAATGATGTCAGGGAAGGTATGGGAGATATTATCGCCAGTGCGGGAATAAAGCCGAGTAATCATCCCATCGCTGGTGTGCCGCGCGGCCAGCTGTACCCGGATGCCATCCCATTTCCACTCCGCCCGGTAATCCTGTGGATTCAGTTTCTTGATATCCGGCTCTTCCAACGGATTTGCCAACATGGGCGGGCGGAAAACGGCACCCTCTTCGATATTTGGCCGTTCTTCTCGCCCTTCCAACCAGGCAAATAGATTGCCGTATGGCGGTTCTAACCCATGCCAAATCTCTTCGATCTCGGCCACATCCTTGCCCGACCATTGGGCCAGCGCCAATTTGGCCAGGCGTGCTGACACACCAATCCGCATACCACCGGTGATCAGCTTGATCAGCGCGTACCGCTCATTGGCCTCAGCCCGGTCAAACCAAGCCGCCATAATCCCTGGTACGTCACTGCGTTTTGCCTGGTGTAGGGTCTCAACCACCTCGGTAATACTG
>JBCCBF010000415.1:0-1937 GCA_039814445.1 Pseudomonadota bacterium | reverse complement strand
CTCACGGCCGCGTTTCACCCGCTTTTGATCGCCATAGGATATGATATCGGCTGTTGCGTAGGTTTCAGACCACTGATCAGGGAGGTAGGACCCGGTGCCAATAATATCAATGGGCGCCCGGGCATCTTTCATAATCCGGCATTTCTCCGGGCTAAAGCCTGAAGACGCCACAATCTTTACCTGATCAAACCCAGCCTGATCGAGCTGTTCCCGCATCCGCCAAATGGCCGCGGCACTCACCCCCGATCCGATCAAATGCTTGATCCCGCTTTCTGGATGATAGCCTCGCAAGGCTTCTGGTGCGTTGCGTTCCAACACCGCATAGGATCCTGGGGGGTCTAGCCCTTCCATAAACCGGCCACCCACGGTGTCCAACCGCACCCCTAATTTACCGGCCGCGGCCAGTTCGGGAAACCGATGACAAACGGCCAGGCTGTCGGTGACCTCTTGCCCGAAATAATCAACCAGCACCGTCAGCATCTGATCGGGATGGGTCTCGTGGAACATCTCAGCGGCCCGGACGGTGGAACCGGCATACCCGATCAAGGCATGGGGCATGGTGCCCATCCCGTTATCCCGCCCAAAATAATGGGCAGTGGCATCGGACGCATTACCAATAAATCCTTTTGCGCCGGTCTTACGCCGGGCGCGTTCTGACCCGACACTGGCAGCATAGGCCATCAATTCGGCCATCTCGGTACCTGCGCAATGGCGGGCATCCATGGCAAGGAACTCGGTCGCGGGCAAATCAGCACACATGGTAAAAGCATTAGCCGCCGCCACCGATGGCGGGCCCAGCTGCATGAGCAACTGGGTCTCGCAATCAACCAGGGCTTCAAAAGAACCGGTCACATAGAAAATCGGCTCACCCGCCCCAACCCAGCGGCCTTCGCCATAGCGCAGCTCGATATTCACCTCGGCCCCGCGCTCGGCCATGGCGGCTTTTAACCAATTGATGGCAAGGCGTGGGGCGCTGACCACCGGCCGCCGCATGAACACAGCATAAGTAACCGCCGTATCACCAAATTTGCGCACGATGTCCCGAGTTCGGCGGAAATAAGCATCACTCCAATCGCCGATACCGGCCTCGTCATAATGCCCCAACCCACCCTTGGGTGCACCACCATCCATGGCCGTGCGGGCCAACACACCATCATCAGCCATCATTGCCCTCCCTTAGGACAAGGGCCCGTAAGACCGGGCCTGAATTGCTTATTGCGCGGCCACGGTGGGCACGGCTTTTTCTGCTGGTTGACGGATATGCACCAAATCCTCGGCGACTTGGAAAGCAATTTCCAAGGCCTGGTTGGCATTAAGCCGCGGATCACAATGGGTGTGATAGCGTTCTGACAAACCCATATCGGTGATGGCTTGGGCACCACCGGTACATTCGGTCACATCCTGACCGGTCAGCTCAATATGGATGCCGCCGGGATGGGTGCCAAGGTCACGATGGACGGCAAAGAAAGCTTTGATCTCAGCCATGATCCGCTCAAATGGTCGGGTCTTGTAACCGCTATCGGCTTTGATCGTGTTGCCATGCATGGGATCACAAGACCACACAACCGTGCGGCCCTCTTGCTCCACCCGCTCAATCAGCTTGGGCAATTCACCAGCCAGGGTGTCGTGACCCATGCGCGTGATCAGGGTCAGACGGCCTGGATCCTCTAAGGGGTTCAACAGATCAATCATTTTGATCAGCTCATCGGGGGCCATGGTCGGCCCCACTTTTAGCCCGATGGGGTTACGCACACCGCGCAAGAACTCCACATGGGCGCTGTCCAAATCACGGGTGCGCTCGCCAATCCATAGGAAATGGGCCGACACATCGTACCAATCGCCGGTCGTGCTATCGACACGGGTTAAAGCCTCTTCATAAGGCAGCAACAACGCCTCATGGGAGGTATAGAAGTCAGTTTCACGGATCGGCGCGGCCG
>JBCCBF010000221.1:0-4948 GCA_039814445.1 Pseudomonadota bacterium | reverse complement strand
GCTCAACCTCCGGTCCGGTCATCGCCAAGGCAGGTGACCTTGCTGCTCTGCTGACCAATCTGGAAGAACGTGATGTCCTGTTTATCGATGAGATACACCGGCTGAACACCGCGGTGGAAGAGGTGCTCTACCCCGCCATGGAAGATTTCCAGCTGGATTTGATCATCGGTGAGGGACCGGCGGCCCGATCGGTTCGGATTGATTTACCGCCTTTTACCTTGGTCGGTGCTACTACCCGGGCAGGGCTGTTAACCAACCCCCTGCGTGACCGCTTTGGCATTCTGCTGCGCCTTGAGTTTTATGATCATGATGAATTGGCCAGCATCGTCAGCCGAAACGCCACCAAACTGGCGATTGAGATGGATGATGCCGGGGCGTTAGAGATCGCCCGCCGCGCCCGCGGCACGCCGCGTATTGCCGGCCGTTTGCTTAAACGTGTGCGTGATTTCGCCGTGGTTGAAGGTGCTAGCGTGGTGAACCAGGCGATGGCTGATCGTGCCTTGCAACGGCTGGAGGTCGATGCCAGTGGTCTGGACGCCATGGACCGACGTTATCTGCGCTGTATTGCTGAGAAATATGGCGGGGGGCCTGTGGGAGCAGAGACCCTGGCGGCCGCCTTGGCAGATCAGCGGGATGTGATCGAAGAGGTCATCGAGCCTTATTTGCTGCAACAGGGGTTAATCCAACGCACCCCCCGAGGGCGGTGCCTGAGCGCCAGCGGTTATCGTTATTTAGGCTTGCCCGCACCCGCTGAGATGGATCAACGGGCGGCTGATTTATTCAACGCACCCGATAATCCAGGGCCGGATGGTGCCTCATGAGCCTTGTGCCAACGCCAACCGGCGGTGTGATTAAGGCTGGCCGTCACTATCTGCCCATGCGTGTCTATTACGAAGACACTGATTTTGGCGGGATTGTGTATCACGCCAATTATCTGAAATTTGCTGAGCGGGGCCGGACCGAATTCTTGAGGTGTCTTGGGGTTGACCAAACGGCAATGAAGGCAGAGCAAGGCCTGGTTTTCGCGGCCCGCCGGTTAACCATTGATTTCCAAGCGCCAGCGGTGATGGACGACCAGCTGCTGGTGGAAAGCGGGGTGGTCAGTGTGACGGGTGCGCGTCTGGTCCTGGAGCAACAGATTGGGAGAATTCTGGCGGCCGCACTGGAATTGCCATCCGACAGCCACGCTTCGGCCAAAAAGCCCAGCGACAACCAAGGGGCTGTGATCACACCCTTAGCCCATCTGTCGGTCACCTTGGCCTGTGTGGACGGCCAGGGCAGGGCCAGCCGACTACCCCGGCTTGTGGCGGATCAATTTCGTGACACGATAGCTGAATAAATGAGCAAAACGCCCTTGAGCCACCCGCATCCCACGCAATATACGAAGCACTCTTAATCCCTCGCGGCTGAAAGCCAGCCCCGTTTGCTTATTGCCCATAAGGAAGTCTTATTAATGGAAACCGATGTCATCACGGCAACTCAAGGGGCTGGTTTAGCCCATAGCGGTGATCTTACGATGCTGGGGCTATTTTTTTTGGCTGATCCGGTGGTTAAGGCCGTTATGCTGTTGCTAGTAGCCCTATCCTTTTGGTGCTGGGGCATCATGTTTTCCAAAGCCTTCCAGCTAAAGCGCTTGCAATCAAAAGCCAACAAGTTCGAACGTGATTTCTGGGGCAGTAGCTCCATCGATGGGTTGTTTGAACGGATTGGTGATAAACCTGCCGACCCAATGAGCGCTGTTTTTGCCGCCGCCATGCGCGAATGGCGTAACGCCCCACCGCCCGAGGGCCGTAAGGGGGCGCAGCTGGCGGCCAGTGTCCAACAACGGATTGAACGGGTCATGGCCGTGACCATTGGCCGTGAGGTGGAGCGCTCGGAACGGGGCTTACAGGTCCTGGCCAGTGTCGGGGCCACCGCGCCTTTTATTGGCTTGTTCGGTACCGTCTGGGGCATCATGAATTCCTTCACCGCGATTGCCAATGAGCAAAGCACCAACCTAGCCGTTGTCGCTCCCGGTATCGCCGAGGCCTTATTTGCCACGGCTTTGGGCCTGGTGGCCGCTATTCCGGCGGTGATTGGGTTCAACAAATACTCAACCGATTTGAACCGCTACGCTGACCGTTTGGATGCGTTTTCCGCTGAGTTCAGCGCTATCCTGTCGCGCACCTTGGAAGAGGAGCTCTAGGCACCATGGGGGCATCTCTTAACCAATCATTCGGTGGGCGGGGTGGGCGTTATGGCCGCCGACGCCGCGCCGCTATGTCCGAGATCAACGTCACCCCATTTGTTGATGTGATGCTGGTGCTGCTGATCGTTTTTATGGTGTCCGCGCCGTTGTTGACCGTGGGCGTGCCGGTGGAGCTGCCGCAAAGCCAGGCGGGTGCCTTAACTGACCCTGAAGAACCTGTGGTGGTGACGGTTAATGCGGATGGTCAAATTTTCGTGCAGGAAACCGCGGTGGCGTTAGAGCGCATCACCCCATTGTTGCAAGCGGTGACCCAGAACAACCCTGATATCCGGATCTTTGTGCGGGGCGATCGCGGGCTGCCTTATGGTGATGTCATGGCGGTGATGGGGGTGATCAACACCGCTGGTTTTCGCCGGGTGGCCCTGGTGACGGAGACGCCAAACTAACCCATGACCCAGGCACAACGCACAGTACAGGGTTCGTCACGCACAGTGCTGGTCTCGGGCAGCAATGTGGATAGCCGTGGCCTTGGCCTATCATTTCTGCTCCATGCCGGGGTGGCTGCGTTGATTATCATTGGACCGCCATCCTTGGGGCGTGAGTTGGGACCTGTGGCCCCACCGGTGCCAATCGAAGTTATTGATTTCGACACCTTTACCCGCCTGGCCAATAATGATCCCACCGAGGAACGCGCCGACGAACCACAGCTGGCCGTTGCCCAGCCCGAGGAGGCGCCAGAGCCTGATCCCCCAGCACCGGTGGAACAAGCCCCAGCCCAGCCCGAGGTACCACTGACCCCGCCGCCAGCCCCACCGGCGCCGGAACCGGACCCGATTGTGGAGCCAGCCCCAAAGCCCATTCCTGAGCCCGTGCCAGAACCCGCGCCAGCGCCCGAACCGGTCCCCGAGCCCGTACCAGAACCGACGCCTGAGCCAGCACCCGAACCAGAGGCGGTCGCCCCGGCCCCTGTGCCGCGGGCAAAGCCAACCCCGCCGCCACCCCCGCCACCGGCCCAGCAAGCCGAAGCGCCCGAGCCAGAGGATGCATCACGGCAGGATTTCTTGGCCTCAGTGTTACGCAATTTGGATGATTCCGAACCACGCCCCCAGGCCGATAACGCGATTGCCGAACAACTGCAACGCAACCGGGCCGAAGCCACAGCCTCGTCGATTTCTGTGGTCACTCGCGGCACCGCTGATCGCTTGACCGCAAGCCAAGCGGACGCCTTGCGCCGGCATATTGGCCAATTTTGGAATATTGACGCGGGCGCGCGCGGGATTGCCGATATGGTCGCGGTGGTCGAAATATCGCTCAATGCCCAGCGTGAGGTAACTAGCGTCCGACTGTTAGAAGATCAGGCGCGTTACAACCGCGATGGGTTCTATCGCTCCTTTACCGAACGCGCGATGCGGGCGGTGAAACAAGCCAGCCCCTTGATGCCGCTACCCCTTGACGGGTATCAATCGTGGCGGACCACCATCATTACCTTTAGCCCCAGGGATATGTTCTGATGCGTAATGCATACCAGGCGTTTTTAACCATTGTCGCGCTGGCTTTCACCATGATGGTGGGGATGCCAAGCCCGGTCTTTGCCCAGCTTGAGATTGATATCACCCAAGGGGTGGTTGAACCTCTGCCTATCGCGGTCACGGAGTTTTCGGGTACCTCAGCGAATGATCAGCGCGTTGGCCGTGAGATCGCCGATGTGATCAGCCAGAACCTACAACGCTCTGGCTTGTTCCGGCCGATTAATAAAGATGCCTTTATTCAGACAACGGAATCCTTGCGGGTCGGGCCACGTTATGCGGATTGGCGCCTCATCGATGCCCAAGCCTTGGTCGGTGGGGCCATTGAAACCCTGCCCGATGGCCGTCTGCGCGTGGAATTCCGCCTGTGGGATGTGTTTGGTGAACGCGAGATTGCGGGGCTGGCCTATACCACCGTGCCGGAAAACTGGCGGCGGGTCGGGCATATCGTGTCTGACGCGATCTATAAGCGGATTACCGGTGAGGATGGCTATTTTGATACCCGCATCGTCTATGTCTCCGAGGACGGCGATGCCACCCGCCGGGTGAAGCGCCTGGCGATCATGGATCAGGACGGCTTTAACCACCGCTATCTTACCGATCGTAACACCCTGGTGCTGACCCCACGGTTCTCGCCCACGGCGCAAGAAATCACCTATCTGGCCTATGTGAATGACCAGCCGCGGGTCTATCTGTTGAACATCGATACCGGGCGTATTGAGGTGCTGGGGTCGTTCCCGGGCATGACCTTCGCCCCGCGATTTTCCCCCGATGGCAACCGGGTGATCATGAGCCAAGCCTTGGCTGGGAATACCGATATCTATTCCATGGATCTGCGCACCCGCCAGGTGGACCGCCTCACCGAAAGCCCGGCGATTGATACCGCGCCATCCTTCTCGCCCGATGGTCGCCAATTGGTGTTTGAGAGCGACCGGGGTGGTAGCCAGCAGCTTTATGTGATGAATGTGGATGGCGGCAATGCCCGGCGGATCAGCTTTGGTGATGGCCGGTATGCCAGCCCTGTCTGGTCACCTCGGGGGGATTTGATCGCGTTTACCAAGATCCTACGCGGTCGCTTTTACATCGGCGTGATGCGCCCCGATGGCGGTGGCGAACGCTTGTTGACCGAGGCTTTTCACGTGGAAGGCCCCACCTGGGCGCCCAATGGCCGGGTCTTGATGTATTTTAAAGAGCAAACCCGTGGTGGTCAGCGCCGGGCTCAGCTGTTTACTAT
>JBCCBF010000296.1:0-3655 GCA_039814445.1 Pseudomonadota bacterium | reverse complement strand
TAGCCATGTGTTGGCGTCTGAGACATGTGCGTTTGACATTATTGGTGCCGAGTATATCCGCGATATCGAGCCCGGCGAGTTGGTGGTGATCAACCAAGACGGCTTGAAAACCATGCGCCCGTTTAACAACCAGCCTTCGCGGTTCTGCGTCTTCGAATATGTATATTTCGCGCGGCCCGACAGCTTTTTTGAAAATCACTCGGTCTATGAGGCGCGCAAACAAATCGGTCGTGAGCTGGCCAAGGAAGCCCCGGCCCTCGCCGATGTGGTGGTCCCGGTACCCGATAGTGGCGTGCCATCGGCGATTGGCTATGCCGAACAGGCGGGCATTCCATTTGAGTTAGGGATTATCCGTAATCATTATGTGGGCCGTACCTTCATCGAACCCACCGATGAAATCCGGCATTTAGGCGTGAAGCTTAAGCACAACGCCAACCGTCGCCTGATCGAGGGCAAGCGTGTGGTGCTGGTGGATGACAGTATCGTCCGTGGCACCACGTCCAAGAAGATCGTTGAGATGGTACGCGCTGCTGGGGCCAAAGCCGTTCACATGCGGATTTCAAGCCCACCCACGACCCATAGCTGTTTTTATGGTGTCGACACGCCAAGCCAAGACAAGCTCATGGCGCATAAATACTCGGTGCAAGAAATGGCCGAGATGATTAACGCCGACAGCTTAAGCTTTGTGTCGATTGATGGCTTATACCGCGCTGTGGGCGAAACCAAACGCAGCAGTAATCAACCACAGTTCTGTGACGCCTGTTTCACTGGTGAGTATCCCGTGCGGCTCACGGACAAGCTGGCGGATGCCCCGGTGGGAACCGATGAGAACAGTTTACGCAAACAAGCCTAAGCTTTCCTCGCACAGCTGTGACTATGGTATGCTCGACAAGTGATCTTGGCGAAGCTACCGTAAGCAATATCCAGATATACTAATGTATCGCGTTAGACGATAAAGATGGCAGGGCACTCTCACATCATGGTTCACGACCCCCACGCGGCGAAACCCGGGTTTCCAAGCCGCCCTTGGTATGACTTGGCAAAACCGTTGCTAGGCCTCGCCGTAGTGGCGATAACCGTTGGCGTGATAGGCACCGCACAACCGACCCATGCCTCACCGGAAGGCGGGCAGTTAGAAGAGTTGCGCGAACGGATCGTGCGGCTGTGTAACGAAGCCTGGGGGCCTGAGCCCGCCCGGGAACAGCAATGCCGCGATGATAATGTGCGGATGCTCGAAGATTACATCCAGCTCATTAACAGCTACCCCCCAACGAGCGACCATTATCGCGTCCTGATCGAATGCTCCCAGCGCTGGCCTGAAGCCATTGCCATGTGGAAGATGTGCGCTAATCTGGAAATGCCAAACGAGCCGGCGTTCAAGCCATTTGATACGGGCCCTTCACCGGTTGAAGTCTTACGCCAGTATCAACAAGCAAGCCCCTCACCCTTGGCCCAGCCCGATCCACGGCTTGTGCCAGAAAACCTCCGCAATTTGCCCAACCCCATGCTGCCATCAGCGGGGACCGCCAGCAGTATTGTGGTGACACCGCAAGTCCAAGGCCAGCAACCCGTGCGGCAGCAGGCGATCCAGCAACCACAACCAACGCAACAGGTCATCCAACGGCCCGCTGCCAGCGCGTTAACCGCACCCCAACCACGCAGCACCTTGGCCCCACCACCATCCGGCACGCCCAGCGGTGGTGTTTACGTACCTGGGGCCGGCGTACGGCAATAGAGTACGCCGCCAGCGCATGCGTCAGAGCGATGCCTGACATCGACAATATTAGACGCTGAGAACACTGGACATCAGCCCCTGTATGCCTAAGGTGCTGGCTCCATCAATGATCCAGCTTTCCGGCGATGGGCGCGTGTGAAGCCGCAGCCCGCACCTGTTCTTGCCTCATATCCCCGCCATTCCCGAAGCGATAAGCGTAACTGCTCATGACTGATCGACCCGTTTGCGTCATTACCGGTGCCTCCCGCGGCTTAGGCGCGGCCTTAGTGCCTGCATTCGCCAAGGCTGGTTACCACGTCGTTGCCCTGGCCCGGACCGTGGGCGGCTTGGAGGCGGTCGATGATCACGTGCAAGCAGAAACCGGACAGCGGGCGACTTTAGTCCCCCTCGATATCCGGGATGGTGAGGCAATTGACCGCCTGGGGGCAGCGCTTTACGAACGGTTTGGCAAGGTTGATGTGGTGATCAGCAACGCCGCCACCATGGGCGCTTTGAGCCCCGTGGCCCAAAGCGCCCCGAAGCCTTTTGAGGAAGCCTGGCGGACCAATTGTGAAGGGCCGTACCGGCTTATTCGCAGTATGGACCCCTTGTTACGGCAAGCGGATAGCGGCTGCTTTATTGGGGTGACTTGTGTTGCCGCCATCGATCAAGCGCCATTCTGGGGTGCTTATGGGGCCAGTAAGGCTGGCTTTGAACGCATGGTGATGGCCTATGCCAGCGAGTTGGTGGGCGTGGCGAACACCCGGGTGAATTTGGTGGATCCAGGGCCCATGGCAACGCGGCTCCGGGATATGGCGTTCCCCGGTGAACCGGCGGACAAACAGCCCGACCCCGTCAGTAAGGCAGAACATTTCTTGGCTCTTGCTGACCGTGATGATGATCGCCATGGAGAACGCATCATCTTGCCTTAAGGCAGGACGACGTGGGGCGCCTTTAAACGCTGGTTAGCTGCGCTTTTTCTTGCCCTTAATATAGGGATTATCCGCCTTACGCATGGATATGCGCATGGGCACCCCTGACAGATCAAACGCCTCACGCATCCCATTAAGCAGATAACGCCGGTAGCTTTCGGGCAGATCCTTGGGTCGTGAGCACCAAAGGGCAAAATGTGGTGGCCGGGCTTTAATTTGGGTCATGTAACGCAACCGGATGGGGCGTCCTTGGGATGCTGGCGGCGGATGGGCGCCAATCATGCCATCAAGCCAGCGGTTCAAGCGGCCCGTGGAAATCCGTTGGTTCCACCGCTGATAGACATCGAGCACCGCATCCATCACCCGATTAACTCCCTTACCACGCATGCCTGATAAGGTGACCAGCGGCACCCCGGCCACTTGGGTTAACGAGGTTTGTAACCGGTCCTCAAATCCGCGCAAGGTCATGGCCCGGTCATCCACGGCATCCCATTTATTGACACCAATGACCAGGGCTCGGCCTTCATTGATCACCCGGCGTGCAATGGTCAAATCCTGTTTATCGAAGCCTTCATTGGCATCAATCAGCAACAAGACCACTTGGGCCATATCGATGCTGCCCAAACTGCTGCTATTGGCAATCATCTCCAAACGATCAGTGACCTTGGCCCGGCGGCGTAAGCCCGCTGTATCCACGAGGTTAAAGCGCCAGCCATCATAGGTCCACGCACTGGCAATCGCATCACGAGTAATGCCGGGTTCCGGCCCCGTCAGCATCCGTTCCTGCCCTAAAAGCGTGTTAACCAGCGTTGATTTCCCCGCATTGGGTCGCCCGACAATGGCTAATTGGATTGGCCGAGACCGCAACTCCGCCTCAAGCTTGGCCGCGGCGTTGTCTTCCTCGACCTCATCGACGATCATCATGCTGGGATCAAGCCCCGAGGGTAAGGCCGTGAGGTTACTGTCCTTGACCGGGTCTAGGGGCGCGTCCTCCTCTACCAGCTCCGCC